>CAMBRR010000026.1 GCA_945870315.1 uncultured Bacteroidales bacterium | reverse complement strand
TAATTTTGTTAAATTTGCAGTAAATACGAAAAGTAGTACGGCGGTAAATACGAAATTAGGTATAAGGATGATGCCTATCATTCATTGTCGATTGAAGGATACAAGATTTCAGCTGAACTCATAGAAAAAGTGAGAAGCGGTAACTGGAAGCCCGATGCGGAAGACAAAGAGAATAAGAATGCGTTGGTTGCCAGAGGGTACTATCTTGCATTCCAGACTGTAAAGGAAAGTGTTAAAGAAGTCCTTGAGGGGGCTGATGCCGGTATGGTCGTTAAAAAGAATCACCAGCAGTGGTATCTTCAGATGTGGTCTCCGTTCGTCGGTGTAGGACTCCTTAAAGCATCCGATCTTATCGGATATAGAAACAATCAGGTCTATATCAGAGGCTCATTGCATACTCCGTTAAGCCCGGACAATGTACGTGCAGCAATGCCTGTGTTGTTTGATCTGCTGAAAAATGAGCCTAATGCTGTAGTCAGGGCTGTTCTCGGTCACTTCTTCTTCGGATATATCCATCCATATATGGACGGAAATGGCAGAATGTGTCGTTTCCTTATGAATGTGATGTTAGCTTCTGGTGGATACGACTGGGTGGTCATTACGGCTGACAAGAGAACTGATTATATGGCAGCCTTGGAGTCGGCAAGTGTCAAGGGAGATATCCTGCCGTTTGCAAAGTTTGTCATATCAATGATATAATAGATATCCTCTTTCCATTCCAGAAAGTAAGATGAAAATCCTTACCTCCTGGGTGTAAGTTTTCGGTCACCTTTTGTGAGATAATTGTTAGGTGTGGGGGAAATGTGGGGAAAGAGCAAACAAAAACGCCATCCTAGCTATCTGGAATGGCGTTTAGTGTGGTTCCGTTGGAGTCAGCGTGGTATATTAAATATCCAATTATGTCCAATGAAAGCGTCCGGCCAGACACATATCGGTTTATATAGGATTCCGGTATAACTTTGCGCAGTTTGGAGGAGTCTGCCAAGTTTTGTGAAGTTCAGCGAGGTTTGATGAAGTTCAATAAAGTTGGCGAAGTCCAGTTATTACTTTGATTCCCCTTTGGAAGCCTCCTCTTCGGTGGCCTTTCTCTTCGCTCTGGACTTCAGGATGGCGGCCACGTGTTCCGCCTCGGTCGTGTGGTGGACCATCCATTCTCTCGGATTGACGTCAGCCTTGTTGCAGGTGGCTATGAAGGAGTAGATCATGGCAGCGCGATATGCGTCGTCGTGATTGTGGCAGTAGCCGTTTCTCCTTGTGTTCTTCAATGCTGAGGCCGAAAGGAAGGAAGATTGCGCTCACATTTGCTGCCGTTCATAAGCAGTCAGAACTACAACGAGAATATAAAGACCGTATTTGAGAAGGTGGGTATAGAATCAAAACTGCCTTTGTTTCGGAATTTGTTGCAAATTTGCAACAAATTCCGAATGGGTTCAAGGGGCGGTATTAGCGTCAAACTACCGGAAAAGAGCGTTTTATTTGACTGAAAACGGATGAAGATAATCTCTCGGTGAGTTAAATTGTTGATAATCATTGGATTTTTTATTTGACTGACATTTGACTATGCAGTTCTTGAAATAGTTTTTATAACTTTGAAAAAATATTAGTTATATGGGGCTACCAATAGGTATTAATCAGCTGTTGAACGGAAAGGTCGTTGAGTGGGAAAGGATTGACTTCAAGAAGGGATGGAATCCTGAGGATGTGGTCCATTCTATTTGTGCTTTTGCTAATGATATGCACAATTGGGGTGGTGGATATATCGTGATTGGAGTTGAAGAGGATAAGGGTACTCCGATGCTTCCTCCGATTGGAATTGACATTAAGGATTTGGATGACATTCAGAAAGAGGTTTTGAATCTCATGCACAAGATTGAACCGCTTCCGATAGGTTATACCTGAGCCTGTCGAATATATGGGAAAGAACATTCTCATACTTTGGATACCAGGAGGTTAGGCAAGACCATATAAGGCTCCAATCCATCTTGGCTCAAAGGAAATGCAGAAAGCCTATTTTATAAGGCAGGGTTCGGTGACTAAGAAAGCGACTCTGCAGGAGGAACAGGTGCTATTGTCCTTGGCAGCCAAAATTCCGTTTGATGACAGAATATGCCACTCAGCAAGTCTTGATGATCTCAGTTTGCTTTATATCAGGGATTTCCTTCGCAAAGTGGATAGCGATATTACGGAAAAGGATATTCAAAGTATGCCTTTTGAACAGCTTTGCTGGCAGATGCAGATTATTGGCGGCACTCCTGAGTTTATCAGACCTAAGAATGTAGGATTGCTGTTCTTTTCAGAGAATCCAGAGAAATATATTCCGTACGCAAGAATAGAACTTGTGCGTTTTTATGATGATGTCGGCGATCATTTTGATGAAAAAATCCTTCACGGACCGATACATCTCCAGTTGCAGGAGGCTTTAGATTATATTCGTTCGCAGGTGATTGTTGAGAAGGTCGTCAAAGTCGATGATAAAGCCGAAGCAAACAGGACATATAACTATCCATATACTGCGATCGAGGAGGTCCTTTCCAATGCTGTATATCATAAATCCTATGATGACCGCAATCCGATAGAGGTACGCATAGAGCCTACTTCAATCATTGTATATAGTTTGGCTGGCCCGATGCCACCAATTACAAATGATGATCTTCAAAATGAGCGAGTGCTGTCTCGTAATTACAGAAACCGTCGTATTGGAGATTTCTTGAAGGAACTGGATATGACGGAAGGTCGTTCGACAGGTTTTCCTAAGATTTACAGAGCTATGAGGAATAACGGATCGCCTGATCCAGTATTCAAGACAGATGACTTGAACCAGTATTTCTTGGCTGAACTTCCTATTCATCCGGCTTTTGTGGGGGACAATGTCGCACAAGATGTCGTAGAAAATGTCGTAGATAGAATGGATTTGATCGTACTTTTATTGAAAGAAGATAATACTTTATCGGCAGCACAGTTAGCCAAACAATTAGGGGTTACCGCACGCACGATTCAAAGAGACCTTGAAAAACTATCGAAAGCAGAACGTATAAAACATATTGGTCCAGATAAGGGAGGACACTGGGAAATATTGAAATGATATGAAACTGATTCGGTTGGGATTAAGCCTCTGCGAGGCTTTTTCCCTTCCTCCGCGGGCCATCATCAAAACAAAGCAAATCGGCATTCTGCTGGCGCAGATGCCATTTTTTGTGCTCCGTCGTCGCTTACGAAAGCGAGCTTTCGACGCTCCGCCGTACCACAAAAAAATCGCACAACCTTCGGTTATGCGATTTGCTTTGTTTTGTGATTCGGTTGGGATTCGAGAAATCACAATGAAATACAAAGGAATATAGCATTTTACTGCTTTGATTTACTTTCTATAAATGACTGATATATAAATAGTTAATAAAGTGAAATGGAAGGAATTTACCAGTAATGGGCAGTAATGTATTTCATTAAATTTTACCCGATATCGGACAAATATCGGACAAATATCGGACAAATATCGGACAAATATCGGACAAATTTTCTATCTTTGATTTCGGTAAAAACTTGCTTTGAAATGACGATAAAATTCAAGATTCGAGTTTCACGGAGAATCAAGGAAGGAGAACTTGTTCCGGTATATATCAGACTTCTTGACGGAGTGGCCTGTGACCAGACCGTCAAGACAAGGATTCTTGTGCGACCGGACTATTGGGATTCCAGAGCTCAAGGTATAAAACCAAGATGTCTTTGTCCGGATTCTGAAAAACGGAAACTCTCGGACGACATTCTGAGCCTTCGCAGTTTTGTATCCCAAATGTATTATGACAAGAAATCTGCAGATGGAATTATACCGGCCGACTGGCTTGCCAGCGTAATCCGGAAATATTATAAAGATGGCGGGAAGAAACCGGATGCGACAACTCCTGCCAAACAGACATTTGATCTGCTTTATGACAGGTTTCTCGATGACAGGGAACTTGGAGAGGGTCGCAAACGCCATTACGAAGTCCTCAGAAGGATGATTCACAGATATGAATCGTATGTCAGATGTTCTCGGGGACGAGGGAGATATACCTTTGATGTGGTAAAAACAGACAGGGACATTCTTGAGGACCTGTATGACTACATAGAGAACGAGTTCGAGTACGTTCAACGGTTTCCGGAGATATTAAAAGCGAATCCTGAAGCAAGGGAAATAAAGCCCCGGGGAGAGAATTACCTGAGCGGAGTATTCAAGGAACTGCGTGCATTCTTCAATTGGGCATATAGGACAAAAATCATAGAGGCATTCCCTTTTGAGGGCTTTACGATGCCTTCAGAGCGATACGGCTCTCCCATATACCTTAGCTTGGATGATGTCCAGACAATTTGGTCGGCAGATTTTTCTTCTCGTCCCGCATTGGAGGCGCAAAGGGATGTTTTCGTGTTCCAGTGTAATGTCGGATGCCGTGTCGGGGATTTGCTTCGGCTGAAGAAGCAGGATGTCATCAATGGTGCAGTTGAGTATATCCCGACCAAAACTATCAAGGAGACTGCGAGGACTGTGGTCGTCCCTCTCAATAAAATTGCCCTGGAGATAGTGGCGAAATATTCTGATCTTCCCGGAGACAGTCTTCTGCCTTTCATAAGTTCCGTAAATTATAATGACAGCATAAAAGACGTTCTTGAATTTGCCGGCATTACATATCTGGTCACGGAACTTGACACTGTTACCAGGAAGGAGAAGAAGGTTCATATCAATGATATTGCAAGCAGTCATCTTGCCCGCAGGACGTTCATCGGAAATATCTATAAGCTGGTCAAAGACCCTAATCTCGTATCCGCCCTCACCGGCCATGTAGAAGGCAGCCGTGCTTTCACCCGCTACCGGGATATCGATATGGACATGAAACGCGACTTGGTAAAGATATTGGAAAGCAATCGTTGAATATTAAGTTTAATTATTGAAAATTATTATAACAAATGGGACTGCCAATAAATATTAATCAGTTGTTAAGCGGCAAGGTTGTTGAGTGGGAAAGGATGGATTTCAAAAAAGGATGGAATCCTGAAGATGTCCTGCACTCTGTTTGCGCCTTTGCCAATGATATCCACAATTGGGGTGGAGGGTATATAATTATCGGAATCGAAGAGGACAACGGGACACCTGTCCTTCCACCGTATGGGGTTGATATCAAGGCTATTGATGGTATTCAGAAGGAGTTGATAAATGTTATCCATAAAATCGAGCCGATGCCGATTGTCATTCCGGAGCCAGTTCAATATATGGAGAAAACAATCCTGATACTCTGGATTCCTGGAGGAGAAACCAGACCATATAAAGCTCCGGTTCATCTCGGTGCAAAGGAAATCCAGAAGGCATATTTCATAAGGCAGGGTTCTGTGACAAAGAAGGCGACTTTGCAGGAGGAACAGTTGCTTCTGTCATTGGCGGCCAAAGTCCCGTTTGACGACAGAATATGCCATGCTGCAAGCCTTGATGACCTCAGTTTAATTTATATCAGGGATTTCTTGCGCAAAGTAGATAGCAATATTACGGAAAAGGATATTCAGAATATGCCATTTGAACAACTATGTTGGCAGATGCAGATTATTGGCGGTACTCCAGAATTCGTGAGGCCAAAGAATGTCGGTTTGTTGTTCTTTTCAGAAAACCCGGAGAAATACATCCCATACGCAAGAATAGAGCTTGTGCGTTTTTATGACGATGTTGGTGACCATTTCGACGAGAAGATTCTTCATGGTCCAATACACCTTCAATTACAGGAAGCCTTGGACTATATCCGTTCTCAGGTTATTGTGGAGAAGGTTGTCAAAGTTGACGATAAAGCAGAGGCAAATAGGGCTTATAATTATCCATATACAGCGATAGAGGAGGTGCTGTCGAATGCGGTTTATCACAAATCGTATGATGACCGCAACCCTATTGAAGTCCGCATTGAGCCCAATTCAATAATTGTATACAGTTTGGCAGGCCCGATGCCACCAATTACCAATGCAGATCTCCAGAAAGAACGAGTAGTATCCCGCAACTACAGAAATCGTCGTATAGGTGATTTTCTGAAGGAACTTGATATGACGGAAGGACGTTCAACGGGTTTTCCTAAGATTTACAGGGCAATGAGGAACAATGGCTCTCCTGATCCGGTATTCAAAACAGATGATCTGAATCAGTATTTTCTTGCAGAGCTTCCTATTCATCCTGCTTTTGTGGGGGACAATGTCGCTCTAGATGTCGCTCGTGATGTCGCTCTAGATGTCGCTCGTGGTCCGGAGGATGTAGATACATTGGAGTCATTGATAATCAGGATGATATCTAAAGATAAACACGTTACGCGTACTGAAATGGCAGAAGTGGCCAAAGTCAGCACAAAAACCATAGAGCGACAAATCAAACAAATGCAAGACAAGGTTCGATATGTCGGAGTTGGGAGAAAAGGCCACTGGGAAATTTTGAAATAATATCAGAGATTTTTAATTTATATGAAACAGATTGAGAATATAATAATTACAGATAAGGCTTTTGAAGAATACGAGACGAATTATAGCAAAAAACAATCTCAACTGAGGTTTGATTTCTTTCTTAATTTGGGGGCTATATGGCTTTACTATAACGTATATCCAAGATTGATTGAGCTTTCCGATAATCCGCTTTATCAAATATCAATACCGTTGACTGGTATGGTAATGGTGCTTATAATGTTGTTTATTGGGTATAAAGGCATAAAAGGCAAAATAAAGCATGAAAAGATTCTGGAAGAGCGTTCACGTAAAGGTATTGAAACAGATGCAATTGCAAATATTATTGTGACTCAGGGAAACAACTTGATCAAGGCAGAAGCAGAAAAGAATGCTTTAAGAGTTCAAACACTAGAGAAAGAAATTTCAGATGCGAATCAGGAAAAAGATGATATTCTCAAGCAGCTTGATGAAAAAGAAAAAGCGAGTTTAAAGAAAGATAGGTTAATAGGAAAACTTTCAACTGATATAAATAAACTTGAGTTACATATTGAAAAGATAGAGACATCAAGAAAAAATGAAGCCGGAGTCGGTCGTCAGAAAGAGGAGTTTCAAAATCTGTTCAAGATTCCAAAAGACAAAGTTGATATCATCATCAAATTCCTTTTGAATGTTCAGGGGGAAGATGCACAATTAAAGCGTAATTATGCGTTACGGCTGATGTCATACTATGTTGCCCTATGTTCCCTAGGCTTCATCAACGATAATCTGACTGCGTTTGCTAATTTCTTTTTTCCTTATTCCGGTAAACAATCCTTGGAATCATACAGGAAAATCCTTGGCAACACGAGGACAAAAGCAAACAAATCAAAAGAAATAGACAGGATGAAAGCAGAACTTCAGAATCTGGTGAAATAACAGATTTTCCTTTCCAACAATATTTCCGGAATAATTGTTGGAAAGTATTTCATTGAATTTCAACAGAAAATGTTATTCTTTTGCAGTCGCTTCAGATTGAGGCGGCTGTCTTTTTATGTGGATCCCATAAGAAGAATGTTGGCCAAGTCTGGGCAATGTATAACAATCAAAATTTTCAAATTATGGGAAATATCGAACTGCCATCTATGGCAAAGTCATCTGCTGTATGTTATACCGTCAGTCACGATGATTTGATTGACTTCGCAAATGCGATAATCAAAAAAACTCAAGAAGCAGCTGAACAAGAATCTGCCAGCCAAGACATCCAGGAAGAATACCTTACACGGAAAGAGGTGATGGCCATTCTGAAAAGGTGCGATTCCACAATGACCAAGTGGGCGCGTACCGGATATCTCGAACCTGTCAGAATAGGCGGGAAATACCTCTACAGGAAGTCTGACGTGGAGAAACTTATGAAACATTGAGGTGATTAGCGAGTTTATGTTCCGGCCTTGCCGAAACTCCTCGCCGCTCCCCTCGGTCGCAGTTTTCAAGACCAATGATTATGGGAAAGGAACGAAGGACAGGACGCCCTCCGATGGGCGCCGGAAAACGACGCCACAAGGTGACTGTCGCCCTGAATGACCAGGAATATGATCAGGTATCCCTGAAGGCCGGGCTTACCCCGTTCACCATTTCTGAATACTGCCGCAAGGCGGCGCTCAGGCATCAGGTACGTGAGGCCCTCAGCCACGAGGAGAGACAACTGCTCAGGGACCTGTACAAAATCGGGGTAAACCTGAACCGGCTGGTGACCTGGCTGGAGCGGGGCAGGCTCAATGAAGTCGCCCTTGAGATCATTGACATCCAGAAGGAATTCACCGGTATCAACCGCTATTACAGGGAGGTGTTGCGCCATGGTAGGTAAGATCGTTTCGAGCAGCGCACCGTACAGCTGCGCCAACTATTGCCTGAACCACGACGGGGCCACCCTGCTCTGCTGGGAGGGCCTGGACATTGACCCCACCGAAGCAGCGGAGCTCACCCGCTCCACCGGGGAGGCCAGACTGCAACTCGCGAGCACGATGGCCTACGCTATTGACACGAGCTTCTCCATACAGGCGGAGACCAACACTGCGGTGCAGAAACCGGTCGGGCATATCTCCCTCTGCTTCATGAAGGAGGACACACCCCTGCTTGACAGCACCCGCATGGCGCAGATAGCCCGCGAATACCTTGAGATGATGGGCTACCAGAACACACAGTATATGGTAGTCCGTCATTACAACGCGAAGGGCAACCCTCACGTGCACATATTCTTCAACCGCGTGGACAACTCCGGCCACTGCCTGAACTCGTGGCAGGACTTCCGGCGCAACGGCACCGCCTGCCGTGCGCTGACCGAGAAATACGGGCTCCACTTCGCACAGGGACGCAGCAACACCATCGTGCAAGACCTCCACGGCCGCGAGAAGGCCCGCTACCAGATAAGCAACGCCATCGACGCCGCGCTGCCCCGTTGCCGTGACCTCCGCGGCCTCGGGCGGGAACTCCTTTCGCAGGGCATCTCAATGGAGATACACCGCCGGAACAACGGCAGCATCCAGGGCCTGAGTTTCAGCAAAAGCGATGATACCCGCCCTAGCGTGGTGCACCGTTTCCGCGGCTCGGAAGTCGGACGGGCATATTCATACGAGAAGATCAGGAAGGCCATTGAATGCCGGGAGCAGCTCTCCGAGGGAAAGCGCGAGAGTATGGAGGATACAGGAAGGAGCAAGGGCGAATCTGCTTCCAGGAGTCATGGGCAAAGCCCGGCCGCTGACATCGGTGACATCCTCTTCAGTTCTCTGGGAAGTTCCGGCACCACCGGATATGATATTGACCAGAAGCCCGATGAAAAGAAGAAAAGGAAGATGGGCTTCCATAGATAGAACACATAACAATTCAAGAATATGGCAAAGAACAATAATGCTCCTGACAGGAATATACAGGAGCAGAACGAGCAACTCACGTCGCAGAAGATACTCAAGCAGGTCAATGACCTGTGCGACAATCTCACAAGACAGTTCCACAACGCGATGGAATACCAGAACGACCCGGTCAGAGTGGTCCCGGCGGAAGACGTGCACAAGGCGGTTACCGTGGTCACGAAGTTTCCGTTGAAGTACCAGGAAACCATCGATGACCTCAAGTCATATGTCAAATCAAACAATGATGAGCTCCACCGCCTGAACGGCAACTACTGTGCTCTTTCGTCATCATATGCGACTCTGTCAGACAAAACGAAATCGATGGAAGCAGAAATCCGGGAACTGAATGCCGAGAAAGATGCTTTGGAGAAGCAGATTGAAGCATTGAACACTGACGGATGGGACAGGTTCGTGAGGAATGTCAAGCGCCATCTCAAACAGTGGTTCTCAGATGAAAACATTTTCAAAGGGACTCTATGCTGCTTGGTATTCATGATGGTCATATGCATCTTTTTCGTTCTCGACTATACATACTGGTCAACGGATTCGCTTGCCAGACGCGCATATGATACGGCCGTCGAAATGGAATGGAAGAACCCGGGGTGGTATTATCAGGAGATCCGGGAGGAGTGCAGAGAGAACGGAAGGAAAGCCGGCAGGCAACTGGTCGAGTACTATGAGAGTCTTGCCGAAGAAAAGAAGCAGGAGGCCGGGAAATGAATGCGACCGATTCAATGGCAATGCATTTCAAGGAGTTGCTTGACAGCAGGCAGAGCTTTGAAAACCTCGGCCTGCTGAAGATGAAGTCCGGCAATGCCTTCATAGAAGATGGGCTTCGTCTTCCGGACCCCGTCCTCTACTTCCACGGCCTGATTGCCGAGAACGAGATTACCGTCTTGTTCTCCAAACCGGGTGTCGGTAAATCCATACTTGCCGTTCAGATCGGTTCAGAAATAGCTGAAGCGAAACTTGTGGTGTACATAGATTTAGAATTATCACTCAAGCAGTTCCAGAAAAGATACACAGTAAACGGGATCCGTCACAACTTCCCGGACAATTTCAAGAGGGCGGAATTCAACACTGACGGGCCTATCGAAGACGGAATGGAGGAAGGTCTGCTGGAGAGCATAGAGATTGCGGCGCAGAAAGGAATACAGGTCGTAATCCTGGACAACATCACCTACGCCTGCCCCGATGCGGAAAGAGCCGACTCCGCAACCATCTTCATGCAAAGGTTGAAGTACCTCAAGGAAACTTACGGAATAACAATGATTATCCTTTCACACACCCCGAAGATTCCGAACTACCGTCCCTTGACATTGAACGACCTCGCAGGGTCCCACAAACTGATGGCTTTCGTGGACTCCGCCGTCGCCCTGGCAAGGGTTCCGGGGAAGCCTTCGCAGCGATACATCAAGCAGGTCAAGGTGCGCAGTTCCGAGGCCATCTACGACGGAGAACACGTTGCACTGCTCGAACTGGTGGACAGTATGGGGTGGCTGCATATGCAATTCGTAGGCGAGGCATCGGAGAATGACCTGCTCTTCTCCGGCCACCACGACCCGAGGGTGGACGAGGCCATTGCCCTGCACCTGGACGGAAAGAGCGTGAGGGAGATTGCATCACAGATGGGTGTGGGCAAAAGTACCGTCAGCAGATGGCTTCAGGACAAGACTGTCCCAAGTGTCCCACGCGTCCCATCCGCGGGACAGGCGGGACAAACGGGACAGCGGGACAATCACAATGGAAACGATGGAGAAGAACTACCGCTACCACCTGCTGAAGTATAAGGGCAGGAATTCCCGATACCGCTGCCCCGCTTGCGGACGGCCGCGTTGCTTCACACCGTATGTGGACGAAAACGACGTCCCGGCGGACGTGGAGCGCTACGGCCGTTGCAACCACGTCTGCAGCTGCGGCTACAATCTCTATCCCCCGTACGAGCCGAATAGGAAAGGCGGAAAGGTTTATGCCTTGCCCAAATTCAAGAAACGCCCCGAAAAGCGACGCAAAGAGCTTTCGCCTAAGTTGGACACGCTTCCACTCGAAATCGTCGGGAAAACGTTGCTATTCACGCAAAAGAACGGATTTATCGCTTTCCTTTCCGGACTGTTCGGCGAGGAGACTGCGAAGGCCCTCGTGGAGAAATATCGGATCGGGACGACCAGGGACGGTTTCACTGTGTTTTACCAGTACGACATTATGGACAGATGTCGTACTGGGAAGATTATCCCCTACGACCCGCACACAGGCCACCGCATCAAGGACGGCTCCGTTCCGGAAGCCATGTGGGTGCATAGCCGGCTTAAAGCAATGCATCAGCTGCCCGATGGCTGGACGCTGTCCCAGTGCCTGTTCGGTGAGCACCTGCTCCCCCGCTACCCTGACCTTCCAGTCGCACTGGTTGAAGCCGAAAAGACTGCGGTCATCTGCTCTGCAGTCTTTCCCGAATTCCTCTGGCTCGCCACCGGCGGCCTCTCTCAGTTCAACGACCGTGTGAACGTCCTTCTCGGCCGCAAGGTCATCGCCATCCCCGACCTCGGAGGCTACGAGCTCTGGCGGAAGAAGGCACAGGAGTATCCCCTGCTGGACATCACCGTGTCCGACTACCTGGAGAAGAACGCCACAGCCGAGCTGCGGGAGATGGGGGCCGATCTGGCGGATTGGGTGGTGGAGGAGAGGATGGCGGAAGGGATAGGAATTCAGAGCGGTATATGTTGTGATGAAAAGTGAATATTATTTCATGTTTTCACTGAAAATCAGTGAGTTAACTATAGTATTACCATAGACCGGTTGCTCCTGATATTCAAAAGCGTATGATCCGGATTGTTTTTGAAACACTTTGGGCCTGATTCGATACTTTCAGGGCGGGGCTTCATTTCGAGGTCCCGTTCACTGTTTTATCAACCCTATAAACTCAAAGCGTTATGCAGAAACAAAAGACCATGAGGTACCAGACCTCCGACTATCTGGATTTCGACACAGCGACAGCTCTTGTCCGCAAACTCTATCGTGAAGAGAAGTATGCACTCAGTCTCCTGATCGGTTGTGGAATCTTCTTCGGACTCCGCATCAGTGACCTTCTTTCCCTCAGATGGGAGCAGCTACTCAATGAGGACGACAAGTTCGTCATCTACGAGAAGAAGACCAACAAGCGCAGGACCATAAAGATCAAGCTCATGCTTCAGTACAGGAATCGTATTGAGATGGTGATGTCACAGACTTGATTCGTTACGAAGGTGGGCTAAATTGTGCCAGCTGGACCATCTATGTCACTCCTAACCAAGACCAGCCATAAGACATCCGGGATTATACAAAAACGGCCTTCTCGCAATTGAGAGGGCCGTTTTTGAATATTCGCTATTCTTCAATCTTGACAAATTGCCATTTCTATTGGCATTGTGTCTCATGAATCTTCTTGTTTTGATCATCGTATTGAGAAACATTCTGGCGAACAACTTGATCGACACTGCGCATCTTGGCTTTCTCGTATGGAATTTCCTCAATCCATGAAAGCTGCCTCATTGTCGCTTCGCATATGCCATTAGGAAAGAACCATTCGAAAGCATGCGTTGAATAAGGATCTGACTTGACTTTGGAAATTACCTTGCCGTCTTCTGCATTATAAACAGTGAAATCTCTGATAAGAAAAGATGCACTGTACTGCTTGGCCTCATTTTCGAAGCTTTGCAACCAGCATGATGTTGCTCACAAAATATCCGTAGAATTTATCCGATGTTTCAATAACGCTCTGTATCCTTAAATTTAGAGAAAGTACATTATCAACAAGTCCTCCTTCTCCATCAATTGTTACAGGTCCGTGATACATCACATTTTCATGTTTCTCGTCATA
This sequence comes from uncultured Bacteroidales bacterium, assembly GCA_945870315.1. Lineage (GTDB taxonomy): Bacteria > Bacteroidota > Bacteroidia > Bacteroidales > UBA932 > Cryptobacteroides. Next base: position 14,766 of record CAMBRR010000026.1, on the reverse strand, counting down.
CAAAGTGATTACTTGAGTATATGGCATAAGGTCAATACCATTGGCCCTGTTCACTAAAGCATTAACGATGATAGATGAGCCATCATTAAATTTCATAAGAAATGACAACTCATTGACAGATGTTCCGGTAATCCGATAAGTTTGAATTGAGCCAGAAGTCTCTCCAACAATAAAGTCAACTTCATCGGTATTAACTATTTGAGGATTACTGCCTTCTTCAACTTTAAGTTCATAAGCGCTGGCGCGTCCCGCTATTGAAAAATCATATTGTCCCAGAAAAGGTTCTACATCGAACTCCTTTGTACATGCACACATAATCAGTAGCAATATTGCAAGTGTGCAACGTATAATTTTTCTCATGTTTTATTGTTTTTTGTATTCCAGTTCAAACGTCACATAAGATGTATTGTAGTTATGCTTATTCTCATCAATATAATATACGTAAACAGAACCTGCAAAATCATCTTTTTTACCAATTGCTATTTCGAAATTAATCGGATCAGGAGTTATGAGTTTTCCCAATTCAGTAGGCATTTCAAGTGAAATAGAAGATTTATGCTGAATGATAGCACCTCCATCATCCTCCCACCATTCGTATCTCATTTTTGTTCCATTGTCAAATAATGACCACCTCATTATTTCAAAGTTAACATTTTTCCAAACGATGTGATTTCTGTTTGCATACCCTACACCCACATATTTCTTATCTTTGTTAACCTTATAGTTACCTCCTAAGGCCTGACCATATTCTGCATAAAAATACAGTTCGGGATCACCCATAATGCCAGGCTCTATAGCTGACCATGCTGATTTTGATGAGGGTTTTACTTTGGTAATATAGTCTTTTGACGGATACATTTGCATTCTACCACAAGATGTGTATTCAGAGCCAAGTAAAGCAGCAATCGCATAATCACCGATTGATGAAGCCTTTGTGGAGATTTGCTCTTGAGACTGCTGATTATCCATATTAATTATATCTGAACGGAGGTAATATTTGAAATAATCCGAGCTATACACGGAGTTTACATTTTCATCAAAAGACTTGGTGTCAATTGCAGTTGACACTGCCATTGTCCTTTCATTATGACTTACTACAATGACCGCCTGAGACTCAAACTCATCTCTTACTTTAACAGAAATGATTTCTCCTTCCGGAGTATAGGCGTCAATATATTCATCCTTATGGTCATCAAAGTCATTAGACAGATAGATTATCAAAGGCAGATTGTCTTCAGTCCAACACTCAGGATGCAAGACGTAAATCTGCAAAAGAGGGTCATCTTTGGCGATTGCATCGAGCAGTGCAGACGGGACGTCCATCGGGGCATCTGCTGATTTTGTTTCAGTACCGAATGCCGGCACGACAAGGAAGTTAAAGTCCCCGTCAAATCTTTGTGAGGCATTGTCAAGGATAAACTGCTTCAAATCTGAAGACTGAACGTTCTCCATAACCATTTGGGTGAATAGTTTACCTGGATCAGCAATGCTTTCTGCAGGATTTTTGATTTCAGAGATAGTCTCAATCGATTTATTTTCTTCACAAGCAGAAAACACTAATGAAATCATAGTGAAAAGAATCAGATACGTTTTTTTCATAATAACAATTCTGTTAAATTAACGTGAGTTCGACGGATTATAAGTGCCTGTAAATTTGGCGATTAGCGAAAATTGCTGTAACTTTATAGTGCTCAAATACAAAGAATTACAAACAATAATCGCTATGATCACCGAGGACAAAGTTACAGAATTATTTTGTATGGCAGATGATTTCTGCAAGTTTATTGATGCCATGATGGAGAAATATACGCTCAAATCAGATAAAAAGAGGCGTTACCACCGTGATTCAACCATGTCAAAGGCTGAAATCATGCTAATCATGATACTGTTTCATGATTCAGGCTATCGTTGCCTGAAGCATTTCTATCTAGAAAAGGTATGCAAACATCTGCGTCACCTCTTCCCGAAAGTTGTCTCATATAACCGTTTCGTGGAACTTGAAAAGGAAGTTGCCATACCTTTGGCTCTGTTCATCAAGAAGGTATTGCTTGGGAAATGTACAGGCATAAGTTTCGTGGTCAGCACTCCCCTTAGAGTGTGCAGGAACCATAGGATACATATCCACAAGGTGTTCAGGGGCATTGCGCAAAGAGGCAAGTGTTCCATGGGATGGTTCTTTGGCTTCAAGCTGCATCTGATTTGTAACGAAAAGAGGGAGTTGCTCAACTTCATGATAACCCCGGGAGATGTGGATGACAGGAAACCGCTGGAATACAAGGCCTTCGTTGAATTCATATACGGGAAGTTGGTCGCAGACAAAGGCTATATCAGCAAGAACCTTTTCCAACGCCTGTTCGTGGACGGCATACAGCTTATCACCAAACTTAAAAACAACATGAAAGGTGCTTTGATGAGCGTGTCGGACAAACTGCTGCTCAGGAAACGTGCCATCATAGAAACTGTAAATGACGAGTTGAAGAACATTGCACAGGTGGAACATTCAAGACACAGGTGCTTTGACAATTTCATCGTGAACCTGTTGGGAGCTATCGCCGCTTATTGTATGTTTCCCAAAAAGCCGTGTATCAATGTACAACGTACATTAGACACACAGCTGAGTCTATTTTAAATTCATCGAACTCACGTTAAATTATATAATATTTTTTGTTTCAATATGCCCGAAACTCCCCTGTTTACGGAAACAGGCAAGATGTGCTGAAGTTAAACAAAACCGGACATCACTTCACCAGGAAAGATGTGCTTACTCGACAATTTTGCCTATCTTTGTCCAACCTTGCCGCTGACTGTTTTCCGGCGCGGAATAGTGGTACTTCGGTATCAATGGTCATCACCGGCAGGTCTCGCCATTTTTTGAGTAAGTTACTCGAAATCAATCTGTTATAAGTTGGTGCATCGGAAAGGTAGTCCTTTCAGACAACCTTCAGAACTTTACTATTAAACTCTATCACAAGGCGGGTAATGAGATTTCACTGAACCATCTGAATGCAGCATCAAAACAGATATTCATTCAGGTACTCCTCAAGGTGCTCAGAAGCCATGGCGACTATAATCCACCTGTCATGATTGATACAGTCATGGGTGTGCTTGACGAAGAGAGTCGTGAAGTGCTGATGGAAGAATACTTCCCACAGCTTGCGGAGCAGACAATCCTGCTTTGTACAACCTCTGAGATTAGAAAGGACAGCGATTATATAAAGCTGGAGCCTTTCATCTCAAGGACATATACTCTCAGGCGCTCTGTTGAAGAACAGAAGACTACTGTAGATGAAGGATATTTTGGTGTAACCCTTAACATTGACTAGTTATGGAAATCGCTCTTGATAATATACGTCAGGCTGAGGGTATCCTTGATAACCTCACTGAGCTTAAAGAGATTATTGAAAACAAAATCAATCTCGATAATCCGGCTGCCGGTGAAAAGCGCCAGAATCTAACAGGTAATAAGATTATGCGAATTTGCTTGTTGGTAGGCCTTGCTCAGTCAGATAAAAGAAACATGGAGGAAGTTGAAGCAATACAACTATCAAAGTCAAGTATACGTATTCCTTCAAGTTTCTTCACTCACATGAATCTTCGTTCACTGTTCTCGTCGCTCCTAAAATTGAGATACAATGAATTCGGAATTGATTGGAAAGAGAGTCCTGTAGTCTCACGTATAATTGCGGCAGAGATGTACAGAGGTCGTGATTTCCTCCTGAAGGATAACAATCTCGATAATTATATGTTTGCCACAGGATTCACGAAAAACGCATCAAATGGACTTCCTAGTCTTGATCTTGCTATCGGCTCCTATGGCGATGATATAGAGGCAAAAATCAACATCAGCAGTACAGAGATTTCTAATACCCAGATACTCGTTGCAGGTGCCACTGGTTCAGGAAAAACCAATCTGCTTGCAGTTCTCATCAACCAGTTCAGAAGTCTTTCTGTTGAAACTCCGTATCCAGTAAACTTCCTTTTGTTTGACTACAAGGGAGAGTTTTCCGACCCTGCAAACAATTCATGGCTGAATAAGTTTGATGTAGATAGGACTGCGCTTCTTGATCCAATCAAGAAACCGCTCCCTGTGAATCCATTCAAGGATTTTTCAGGACGTCCAATCAATGAGATTGTTCTTTACTCAACTGAGATGGCTAATGCGCTCTGTGCAATTGATAGAGCAACTATCAGCTCAAAGATGAGTAACCGTTTGAGCGAAGCTATCATCGATTCTTATAAGCAAACCAAGGGTGCGCCAATATCATTCTCAATGATGCTGAACAAGTATCAGGAGAAGATGGATAAGGCTGGACTAGAGGATAGCGTCACATCTGTTCTCAAACAGCTGGATAGAAGCAATCTGTTCGACTCGAAGGACTCTATCAACCTCATTGAGGACTGCTACATCATTAAGATGGATTCATTCCCTAAGGACGGTCCAATAGCTAAGGCGATAGTGTACTTCATTATCTCAAAGCTCAATAACATCTATGAAAATTTGGAGCAACAGGCTAAAGATGATAAGAATGTACAGATTAGGCATTTCACTATCATTGACGAGGCTCACTACATGCTTGATTTCGATAACAGGCCATTGCGTAACCTCATTGCTGTAGGCCGTAACAAGGGATTGAGCATTATCCTTGCTACTCAAAATATGGAGAGTTTCAAGAGTAAGCATTTTGATTTCTATGCGAATGCTCAGTATCCTCTCATTATGAAGCAGCAGACTATCAATGATCAGGTCCTCAAGGATCTGTTCGGGGTTAGCGGTAAGGATCTTCAGGATCTTAGGACTGCAGTTGCCGGCCTTCAGAAGGGTGAGATTATCATCAAAGATAATATCGCTGCAATCCTAGGTCTCGGCAAGAGCTGGAAGAAGGCGCTGGTCACACATCTAATATAGAATTATGGATAATATCACATACTTGTCCGTAAAGTGTTATTGTAAGAAATATCACGTTTCTCGCAATAAGCTTTTAGCTGCTGTTCATAGTGGCAAAATACACTCTATACGTAACTCAGTATCGTGGAGTATAGTTGATGAACCAATTAATACGTCTATCATTCTTGGTATTCATGTCGCGTACATTGCAAGTACACTCTATGGAGTAGAGTATGCTAGCTATATGAAAGTTTCTGATTACGATGAAGCTCTCTACATCTGCAGAGAGATGGGGTGGAGATTTGATACATCAGCACACGGTTGGCAGGATAGTTATGAAGCTTTGATTTTCATTGGAAATTTGTAGATGCTGTGTGGGTTGAGTATTTCGGAGCATAGGCACCAAGCATTTAGCTAGAAAACACGCTTCGTATTTCGGAGCATTGCCACCCAGGTTAGCCCGATGACGAGTCCGCGGTTCCCTATTCCGGAGCATTGCTACCCACCATCAGGAGTTCAAAGGACTGATTGCCAGACCCTTTCGGAGCATCACCACCCACTTTGTAATGAATTATCCCGACAATCCCTCAGTCAGATGCAGATTGCTATGAAGCTGGGCATTAGCAGGGACACCGTCCGTCGCTATCAGCGTATGAACGAGAAGGAGTTTGAGGGGCGCTGAGATAGGTATCCACTAGCAACCCCTCAGCTGGTCGGATGCTTACTTTCAAGCAGTTTTAGCCCGTCAATAGAGCGATTTTGGCATCGGATATCGGACAAATATCGGACAAATTTAACAAAATCGCCCTCCCAGATATCTGAGAGGGCGATTTTCGTGATTCGGTTGGGATTCGAACCCAAGACCCACAGCTTAGAAGGCTGTTGCTCTATCCAGCTGAGCTACCGAACCAGACCCTTTTTTGAATTGGAGTGCAAAGATATGAATAATTCTTGGATGCACAAGAGAAATCTTCAATTATTTTGATTTGCGGCTGAAGTATTCAATCAGTGCTACGCAGGCGAGGCCGGCGATGGCGAAGATGACAGCGCCGCCGATGTGCAGGTCAATGGCTGAGAGCACTCCTGAATCCAGGACCGGAGCAAGCTGCCCTTTTTCGAGTGCCGGGGCGAGGTTTTGTGAAACAGCGATGTCATACATATTGCTCCACGGCCATATTTTGACAAGAGAACCGATGATAAATCCCGTAAGGATGAGCATCGTGCCTCTTTCCCATTTTGACAGCACCCAGTTCAACAATTTTGCAAAAGCGATAATACCCAAGACTCCGCCGGCAGCAAACACACCCAGAACGGCCAGATTGAGGTTGTTGACAGCTTCAATCATGATATAGTGGTACTTACCCAGAACCAGAAGCATGAAGCTTCCCGAAATTCCTGGGAGTATCATGGAACATACACCCACGGCACCGCAGATTGCGATAAACCAGAGACTGTCAGGCGTCTGGGTAGGGGAGAGCATGCAGACACCAACTCCGAGTCCTACTCCTGCCAGGCAAAGAATCACATCCGTTACCTTCCACCCTTTAATGTCCAGCAGCAAGACTATTGCAGATGCCACAATCAGTCCGAAGAAAAAAGCCCAGGTCTCGACAGGGAAAACCGTCATTGTATAGCCAAGAAGTTTTGCCAGAGAGAAGATGCTCAATACTATGCCAATAGCAAGCGAAACAAGGAATCCTCCATCAATCTTCTGCCAGAATTCACGGAATTTTCCTGTGAAGAGCAATCTGTAGGTGGACAGGTCCCCAAGACAGGAGAGGCAGGCTATGATTTTGTGAAAGATGCCTGTCAGCACGGCCATTGTGCCTCCTGATACACCCGGAATGACATTTGCCGCTCCCATCAGGAAACCTTTGGCTGCAACCGAAATATAATTTGAAAACTTCATTATTCTATTGAATTTTATTGAGATAATCTGTCATAAATGCAAATACCTCGCGGGAATCCGTGCGAAGCTCATTTCGTAAATTGCCAGAAGCGTTGTTAGTTACTATCATATCGAAGGCGTGACCCGGATACGCCTTCCTGCCTACCTTGAAACGCGCGTGTGAGCATTTGCAGAGGTAGTCAACCAGAAAATCGGAACTATCAATCATACTTATGAACAAATCCGCACTGTCATCCATCAGAAGACGGGCTTTCTCCAGAGGCGGGGCGCCGTACCAGGAGAGTTCCTTACGGATGATGGTTGTCTGGATGCTTGTGAGCAACAATTCTCCTTTACTGAGTTTGCGAAGATCAATGAAGAAGATGCTTATCTTCACTCCATTAGCCCGTCCCCAGGCGAGGATATCCTCCTTAAGTCGGTCAAAATCAGGCTCCTGCGCGTCTATAACGACGTTGGCGTACCCCACCTTGTGAAGAGGCAGGATGCACGTCGGTACATCGCTTGCGTCCCTTTTGAGCCTGCGTCTGCGGAACCAGTTAATGATGAAGTCAAACATATCAGGCCTTTGTATTTGCAGCTATGAGTTCTCTGATTTCCTTCTTGGCGGCCTTCCAGCGCGGAATGTCAATCTTTGTACCAATAACTTCCACTACCTTTGCGGCAATGATGGAGCCGATTTCCCCGCAAACTTTCAACGGCATTCCAAGCGAATGGGCATAGAGGAAACCTGCAGCGTAGGTATCTCCGGCTCCGGTTGCGTCAATTGGTTTGGCCGGCCAGGCCTCGATGTAATGATATTCGTCTCCGCTCCTGACCATTGAACCGTCCTTGCCAACCTTCACTACTGCAATCTTGCAGTGTTTAGCGATTTCATCGCAGGCCTCGCGAGGCTCCAGCTTTGTAAATGCCTTGGCTTCAGTCTCATTGGCAAAAACGATATCAACATAATTGTCAACTATGTCGTGGAGAAAAGCCTCATTGGACTCAACCACATTGTATGAAGCCATATCAAGGGAAATGATGCATCCGGCAGCCTTGGCAAGTTCGACAGCCTTGCGGATAAGTGCTTGATTCTGAACTAGATATCCTTCAATATGGAAGTAATCATATCCCTGGAAATATTCAGGTTTGATATCTTCCGGCACAAGCTCAAGAGCTGCTCCGAGATAGACGGCAAAGGTTCTTTCCGCATTGGCGGCAGTGATGAACACCATAGCTTTTCCAGAGGAATGGACACCCTTAAGAAGATGTGACTTGATGCCATATTGCTCCTGATCGCTCTTGAAAAGATGTCCGAGGTCATCATCTCCAACCTTTCCTATGAAGCCGGATTCCATTCCGAAAATTGCAGTGCCGGTTATTGTGTTTGCTGCCGAACCTCCTGCCACCAGTTGAACTCCCATCGGCTTGAGAGTCTGCCAGATTTTGTCACCGGTCTCCATGTCGACGTGTTGCATACTGCCTTTTGGGAGGTGGAATTCTTTGAGGAATGTATCATCAGGAAGGACAGCAAGAATGTCTGTCAATGCGTTACCTATACCGAGAATGGATGCCATATATGTTATTTTTAGTTAAAACCTGACAAAGTTAAGAAAGTTTTGGATAACTTTGCAGCCCCTTTGTCATATATGTGCCAAATACAGCTTGTATGGATAAAAAAGTCGGCAACATTCTTAAATATCTGCTTTCTGCACTTGTCGCGGCTGCTTTGTTGTACCTCTCTTTCAGACAGGTGAAATGGGATGATTTTATCCTGCAACTTTCCTCGTGCAGATGGGGATGGATTGCCGTTTCGATGTTTGCCGGGGTGATGGCTTTCTGGCTTAGGGCTATCAGGTGGCGTCAGTTGGTTCTCCCTCTGGATGAGACTGTTGCGAGGCTGAAGATGTTCAATGCAGTCAATATCGGTTACCTTGCCAATTTCGCTTTTCCAAGGGCGGGGGAGTTCGTGCGTTGCGGAGTGGTCTCATCTTCGTCCTCCAAGGCGACATACGAAAAAGTCCTGGGTACTGTGGCTTTGGAGCGCAGTTGGGACCTCGTTTCGATGTTGTTCTTGCTTGTGACACTGCTGGTTGCCAGGTGGAAGAAATTCGGGGACTTCTTTCTCAACCAGATATGGGAGCCGGCCTCTGAAAGGTTGGATTTCAGCTTGTGGTGGATTGTTGGTCTGGGGATAGCCTTGGTTTTCGCCGCTGGAATATTAATATGGAAACTTCGTGAAAGAAATACATTTTGTTCGAAGATATATAAAATCCTGTGCGGACTTGCTGATGGTTTCACTTCATTTGCCAGGATGAGCTCTTTGAACAAATTCCGTTTTCTCGCTGATACTGTCCTTATCTGGGGAATGTACTGGGTTATGGCAGTCGCTACAATGAGGGCAGTGCCGCAACTGGAGACTCTGACACTCGTGGATGCCCTGTTCCTGTCCCTTGCTGGAAGCCTGGGGTGGGTTGTGCCTGTGCCGGGAGGCTTTGGCTCATTCCATTTCATCGTCTCGTTGGCCCTGTCCTCCATCTATGCGCTTCCGTTCAGTCAGGGAATGGTGTTCGCTACACTTTCACACGAGTCCCAGTCCGTCACAATGATTTTGTTCGGAGCAATATCTCTGGCAATCGAGTTTTTCAGGAAAAAATAGTTTTTTGAGGATTACTCAATTGTGAGTTCCACCGGGCAGTGGTCTGAGCCGTAGATTTCAGTGTGAATTTCTGCACCTCTGAGCCTGTCCTTCAGGCTTTCGCTTGCGAGAAAATAGTCAATACGCCAGCCGGAGTTCCTTTCCCTCGCCCTGAAACGGTATGACCACCAGGAATAAATATCCTTTGCATCAGGATGGAAAAAGCGGAATGTGTCTATGAAGCCACTTTCGAGCAATTCCGTCATCTTGCCCCTTTCCTCGTCCGTGAACCCGGCGTTCCGCCTGTTTGACTGTGGATTCTTAAGGTCTATTTCCTTATGTGCCACATTAAGGTCTCCACATACGATAACTCCTTTTCCCTTCTGTTCCAATGAGTGAAGATAGTCTCTGAAGGCATCTTCCCAGTTCATCCTGTAGTCCAGTCTCCTGAGGTCGTCCTGGGAATTAGGAGTATATACGCACACCAGGAAGAAGTCATTCATTTCCAGAGTGATTACTCTTCCTTCTGTGTCGTGTTCTTCCATCCCTATACCGTAAGATACCGAAAGGGGAGTGTGCCTTGTGAAAACAGCTGTCCCGGAATATCCCTTCTTCTGGGCAAAGTTCCAATATGACTCATATCCCGGGAATTCAAGTTCCAACTGTCCCTGCTGCATCTTAGTCTCCTGCAGGCAGACGAAATCTGCATCAAAGCCATTGAATATCTCAGGAAAACCTTTTCCGTGGATGGCTCTGAGCCCATTCACATTCCAAGAAATGAACTTATACATAGGCTATTCCATTGTCCATTCAACTCCGTCCTTAGTATCTTTGATACGGATGCCGATTGCAAGCAACTCATCGCGGATCCTGTCGCTGGTAGCCCAGTCCTTGGCAGCCTTGGCAGCCTTTCTCTGTTCCAGCACCATCCCTATGAGAGCATCCATCCTCTTGCCGGCTTTACCGCCTTCTCCTTCCTCGTCCATCAGACCGAGAACACCATAGACAATATTGTCAAACAATTCCAGAAGTGTCTGGATATCAGTTTTTGACAATGTCATTTTTTTGTCTTTTGCTGTGTTGATGATTTTTACGGCCTCGAAGATTTCAGACAGGGCAATCGGAGTATTGAGGTCATCGCAAAGGGCTTCATAGGTATTCTCCACAATCTGTGTTATCTGAGGATTGTCGGCCTTTACCTGTCCCTGCTCCGGAGCAGTCGAGGTTAGAAATTCTCCGTAAGCGAGGTCTTTTGCTAAGTGTCCGGACGTTCCTGATACTGTGGATTTCACTCCAGAGGCAGATGCGATGTCGTAGATGTCTTTACCGGCCTGTAGGACTTTCTTGAGGCCTTTCTGTGCAGCCTGCAGGGCTTCGTTGCTGAAATCCAGGGTGCCTCTGTAATGGGCCTGAAGAATGAAGAACCTGACAGTCATTGGGCTGTATGCCTGCTCAAGGGCAGGATGGTCACCGGCAAAAAGTTGAGGCAGGGTTATGAAATTACCGAGGGACTTGCCCATCTTCTTGCCATTGATGGTAATCATATTGTTGTGCATCCAGTATTTGACACCGCTTGTACCTCTTGAAGCTGTGTTCTGTGCAATTTCACATTCGTGGTGCGGGAAAAGCAGGTCCATTCCGCCTCCGTGGATGTCAAATTCCTTTCCGAGGTATTTTTCACTCATTGCAGAGCATTCCAAATGCCAGCCGGGGAATCCTTCGCTCCAAGGAGAAGGCCAATGCATAATGTGTTCAGGAGCTGCTTTCTTCCACAGAGCGAAGTCGAAAGAGGCTCTTTTGTCCTGCTGACCATCAAGTTCCCTGGTCCCTTCCTTGGTCTGGTCCAGCGTGCGTCCTGACAGAATGCCATATTTGTGTTCTTTGTCGTATTTCTGCACGTCAAAATATATGGAACCGTTGCTTTCATAAGCATATCCGGCATCCAGTATCTTCTTTACCAGCTCAATCTGTTCAATGATATGGCCAGACGCCCTTGGCTCTATTGAAGGTGGTGCGACATTCAGCATCCTCATCGCTTCGTGATAGAGCAGGGTGCAGGCTTGCGCGACTTCCATTGGTTCCAGTTGCTCCAGCCTGGCTTTCTTTGCAATCTTGTCTTCACCTTCGTCTGCATCGTGTTCCAGATGTCCCACATCGGTGATATTGCGGACATAACGAACTTTGTATCCAAGGTGGCGGAGGAATTTGGTGAATACGTCATAGGTCACACCCGGTCTCGCGTGTCCCAAGTGCGCATCACCATATACTGTAGGCCCGCAGACATAGAGGCCGACGTGACCTGGATTTATCGGTTTGAATAGTTCCTTGTTCCTTGACAAGGAATTGGTAATGTATAGATTTCTCATCATTTGATAATTTACACAAGCTACAAATATAACAATAAAAACGATACTCTCTCCTAAATTCTTAATCGAACATTCCCGAACCAGAGGAAAAGGCAAGATAAATTGAATATATTTGCATTCTATTGTACCGTTAGATAATTCAAAACTATAAATATGGCACAGGAGATTGAAAGGAAATTTCTGGTGGCGGGAGACTTCAGGCCGTTCGTACGGAAGGCCATCCGCATTACTCAGGGTTATCTCAGCTCTGCTCCCGAACGCACTGTCAGGGTGAGGATTAAGGGCGAGAAAGGTTTTATCACTATCAAAGGAAAAGCAAGCGAGAGTGGAGTCAGCCGCTTCGAGTGGGAAAAGGAAATCCCTGTAGATGAGGTTCGGGAATTGCTGAAGATATGCGAGCCTGGTGTCATCGACAAGACACGTTATCTTGTTGATGCTGGAAATCATACCTTTGAAGTGGATGAGTTCTATGGTGACAATAAGGGCCTTACAGTTGCCGAAGTTGAACTTGGCTCTGAGGATGAGGCCTTTGAGAAACCGTCCTGGCTCGGGGAAGAGGTTACTGGTGATGTGAAGTATTACAACTCTATGTTGATGAAGAATCCATATAAGAATTGGAAATAGTATCCTCAAGGTTGAGCAGGTAGTATGACAATTTGTCAGTTTTCGGTCAATGGCACCGCTTTTGTCCATAAACAAGGCGTTCCGCAAAAAAGATTGCGGGGCGCCTTGTTTGAATTAACAACATTAAAAATAAAAATTATGATCAAACCATTGGCAGACAGGGTTGTTATCGAGCCGAAACCGGCCGAAACCCAGACAGCGTCAGGTCTTTATATTCCTGATACAGCGAAAGAAAAACCACAGCAGGGAACAGTAGTGGCAGCAGGCCCCGGCAAGAAAGACGAGGCTATGGAAGTTAAAGTCGGTGATGTCGTAATCTACGGCAAGTATGCTGGTACAGAGGTTTCCGTAGAAGGAAAAGACTATCTGATAATGAAGCAGTCAGACATTTTGGCAATCCTTTAATGGATGTCATTGAGATTGAACTAGAGAAATAAAACAATTACAACTATGGCAAAAGAAATAAAATTCAATACAGAGGCTCGTGCCCAGATGAAAGCTGGTGCAGATGCCCTCGCTGATGCTGTCAAGGTAACACTCGGTCCTAAAGGACGTAATGTGGTCATTGACAAGAAATTCGGTGCTCCTCAGGTAACAAAGGACGGAGTTACCGTTGCAAAGGAAATCGAACTGGAAGACAGGTTCGCCAATATGGGTGCCCAGATGGTAAAGGAAGTTGCTTCCAAGACCAACGAACAGGCAGGTGACGGAACAACTACCGCTACTGTCCTTGCACAGGCAATCATCAATGTCGGTCTCAAGAATGTCACTGCAGGTGCTAACCCTATGGACCTCAAACGCGGTATTGACAAAGCTGTTGAGGCTGTTGTAGCTTCTCTTCGTGAGCAGAGCCAGGAAGTAGGTGAGGACTATGCCAAAATCGAGCAGGTCGGAACCATCTCTGCGAACAATGATACCTACATCGGAAAACTCATCGCAGATGCAATGGCAAAGGTAAAGAAAGACGGTGTCATCACTGTCGAGGAGGCCAAAGGCACAGAAACCGAAGTTAAGGTCGTAGAGGGAATGCAGTTTGACAGAGGATATATCTCTCCATATTTTATGACCAACGGTGATAAGATGGAAGCTGTCCTGGATGCTCCATACATCCTCATCACTGACAAGAAGATTTCTACGATGAAAGATCTTCTTCCAATCCTCGAACCTATTGCACGTGAGGGAAAATCACTGCTGATTATTGCTGAAGATGTTGATGGCGAGGCTCTTACAACCCTCGTTGTTAATAAGCTCCGTGGCACATTGAAGATTGCCGCAGTGAAGGCTCCAGGCTTCGGAGATCGTCGCAAGGAAATGCTTCAGGACATCGCTACACTGACAGGTGGCATCGTGGTTTCAGAGGAGAGGGGATTCACTCTTGAGAATACAGCTCCTGATATGCTTGGTAAGGCTGAGAAGGTTGTCATCACCAAGGATAACTGCACTATCGTGAACGGACAGGGTGACGCAGAGGCTATTCAGGAAAGGGCTGCTACAATCCGCAAGCAGATTGAAACCACAACTTCTGACTACGATCGTGAAAAACTCCAGGAGCGTCTTGGAAAGCTCGCAGGTGGTGTTGCCGTTCTTTATGTCGGCGCTGCAACCGAGGTTGAGATGAAGGAGAAGAAAGACAGGGTTGAGGATGCTCTCAGCGCTACGCGTGCTGCTGTAGAGGAAGGTATCGTACCTGGTGGCGGAGTTGCATATATCCGTGCTGCCGAGGCAATCAAGAACCTCAAGGGAGATAACGAGGATGAGACTACCGGTATCCGTATCGTTGCCCGTGCAATTGAGGAGCCTCTTCGTCAGATTGCTGCAAATGCAGGTCTTGAGGGTAGCGTGATTATCAACAAGATTCGTGAGAATAGCGGTGATTTCGGCTACAATGCCCGCACAGACGAGTATGTGAATATGTTCGAGGCCGGTGTCATTGATCCTACCAAGGTTTCACGTGTTGCTCTTGAGAATGCAGCTTCAGTTGCTGGAATGTTCCTTACCACAGAGTGTGCAATCGTTGACATTCCAGAGAAGGAACCAGCTCCTGCAATGCCGGCAGGTGGTATGGGCGGAATGATGTAATCTTCGTCTGAAAGTAAAGAGGTCGACTAAAAAGGGTCGGCCTCTTCTATTTTTATGAGCGGAGCTCCGCAGCGGCAGCAGCTTGCCTCTGAGAGGACTCCGTTCACTTCGTTCGCTCCGGCCCCTTCCACCGTTTCTTGCATCCCGATGACGCGGAACTTGTCTCCGGCGGACCCTTTCCCCCTCCCGTGGCCGAGGGTGGCCACGCCTCTCAGAGGCAACAGCATGCCACATTGCTGCGCATCCGCTCTACTGCAATGTACTTTCTAAGATTATGTGCAAGAGC
>CAMBRR010000025.1 GCA_945870315.1 uncultured Bacteroidales bacterium | reverse complement strand
CGGAAAGCAAGGCTATATGCATCACCTCACAGATTTCTCCAGACTCTACGATGATAGCAGTCTGGGCTCTCTTCCGGCAGTGAATCAGATGATGGTGAACGGCTGACATAGCGAGCAAAGACGGGATGGGAGCATTATCCTTATCGACCATCTTGTCACTGATTATCAAATAGTTATATCCTTTGTCAACAGCCTCTGCAGCATCTTCGCACAGCTTTGTGATGGAGCGTTCCATCTCCCGGTATCCTCCCTTGGGGTTGAAGGTCATCGGCAAGGTTATGGTCTTGAAGCCCTTGTAACTTAGGTTGCGGAGGGTTTCCATCTCGTCGTTGGTCAGGACAGGAGAGGAGAGTTTGACTACCTTGCAGAGTTCGGGGGAGGGCTTAAGGATGTTGCCTTTGACAGAACCGATGTAACTGGAAAGCGACATCACGGCGCTCTCCCTTATCGGGTCGATTGCCGGGTTTGTCACCTGGGCGAATTTCTGTCTGAAATAGTTGAAGAACCGTTGTGGCTTTTCCGAGAGCACGGCCAGAGGGGTATCGTCGCCCATTGCGTACAGGGGCTCCGCGCCGGTTATGGCCATAGGCTTGATTATCTGTTCTATGTCCTCGGTGGTATATCCGAAGCCGGAAAGACGTCTTTGGAAATCATCCACATCGTGCTCCACCTTCCTTCCGCTCTTGATGTCCCTGAGGATGATGCGTCCACGGTTGAGCCAGTCCGTATATGGCTGTTCGGAAGAAAGTGCAGCTTTGATGGTGTCATTGTCCAGAATAGTTCCTGTTTGGGTATCCACCATCAGGATTTTACCTGGGCAAAGGCGTCCCTTGGATGTAATCTCGCTTTCGGGGATATTGCAAACACCTGCTTCAGAAGCCATTACGAGCAGCCCGGACTTAGTGGTAAAGTATCGGCAGGGACGAAGGCCGTTTCTGTCCAGCATCCCTCCTGCATATCTTCCATCGCAGAAGAGGATAGTCGCCGGTCCGTCCCAAGGCTCCATAAATATGGAATGATATTCATAAAAACTCTTCAGATCTTGTCCCAGAGGGTTGCCTTCCTTGTAACTTTCAGGTACCAGCATTGACAACACATGCGGAAGGCCCATTCCAGCCCTCACGAAAAACTCCAGAACATTGTCGAAAGAAGCGCTGTCGCTCATCCCCGGCTGAATGATGGGGCTGATGTTTTCCGCTATGCTTCCAAATTCCGGAACTTTCAGAACGGCTTCCCTTGCCTTGATCCAGAGCCTGTTGCCGCGGATTGTGTTGATTTCGCCGTTGTGGCCTATCATTCTGAAAGGTTGGGCGAGGGACCAGGTCGGGAAGGTATTGGTGGAGAAGCGGGAGTGAACCAGGGCTATGGCGCTGGTGAAATATGGATTGGTCAGGTCCTTGAAATAATGTCGCAACTGCATCGTCGAAAGCATTCCCTTATACACCATCACACTGGTGGAAAGGCTTGCTATATAGCAGTTTGTCTTGTCCGAAATTATGGAATATATGGTCTTCCTCTCTATACTCTTGCGAATGAGGTAGAGTTTGGTTTCAAGTTCTCTGGTATCGTCGCAGCCGACTATGAATATCTGCCGAATCTCAGGCTCTGTCTGCAGGGCTTCCTTACCGAGAATGGAACTGTCCACCGGAACCGTCCGGGAGTGCATTATTTCTAGGCCCTGCTCGGAGACAGACTCACGGATGATATGAGTAAAGAGGTCGTTGTCCTCTTCATTTTTAGGAAGGAAGACCATTCCTACACCGTAACGGCCTTTTTCCGGTACCGGGATTCCGTTAAGAAGGATGAATTCGTGGGGAATCTGAACCATCATTCCTGCTCCGTCTCCGGTTTTCTCATCAGCGCCTTCCGCGCCTCGGTGAGCCATATTTTCCAGGATTGTGAGTCCTTTCTCCACGATGTCGTGGTACTTGCGGCCATTGATGTTGACCACCAGACCGACACCACAGGCATCGTGTTCTTCTAAAGAGTCGTAAAGTCCGCCTGCATATGGGGACTGATTGACGTTGTCAAGTTCGTTCATTTACAATGTCTTTTGTCGTTTCCACTAAAAACCCCGCAAGTTACGAAATTTCCAGAAGAAATCTCCTTCTTGCGGGGCTTTGTTTACTCAACCTGTTGAGGTTTTATTGAGAATCAGGTTCGTAGCTCAAAATATCACCAGGCTGACAGTCCAGGGCATTGCAAAGTGCTTCCAAAGTTGTAAAGCGAATCGCGCGAGCCTTGCCCGTCTTCAATATGGAAAGATTTGTAGCGGAGATGCCGACTTTCTCAGCAAGTTCTCCGGAAGTCATCTTCCTGCGCGCGAGCATAATATCTACGTTCACTACGATCGCCATAACAACTATTTACCTGTTTCACTTCCAGCATCTTCCTGATTATCAGGCTGCTGTCCCTTAAGATATGATGGCAGGCTCATTCCGGCCATATTGAACAGTTCCTCAAGCGGCGGAACGGATTTCATCATCCCGGAGATAAAATTCGATGTGGCAGTCTTGCCTCCCTCGGCCTGTGCATTTCCGTCCCAAACGGTAACCTTGTCAATCTTGATGCCCTTGACGGCCTCTACCTGAGTCTTGACGAGTTCAGGCAACTTGTCTGCAATGAGCATCAGAACGGCCTTCTGAGGGTCTCCGGCTGCTGCAGCAACCAACTGATTGAAACCTTCTGCCTGCTTGGAAAGAATCTCAAGCATACCTCTTGCCTGGGCATCCATCTTTGCATAGATAGCATCTGCCTCACCCTTTGCAAGCCTGCGAACCTTCTCTGCCTCTGCCTCGGCATCGATGATGGCTTTTTCTTTCTCAATCTGGGCAGGCACCACTATATTGGCCTGCTGGGTAGCCTTCTCCCTTTCGGCACGGGCAATCTCAGCGTCTCTCTCGGACTTGTAGGCCTCCTCCAACGCCTTTGCAGCCTGCACCTTTTCAGCAGCAATAGCTATTCTCGCGGATTCCGCCTCTTTTTCTCTTCTCCTTGCATCAGAAGCTGCAATCGCAATTTTCGAGTCATTTTCTCCTTCCACTGCCTTTGCATTGGCATCGGCGGTGCAGATTCTCGTATCCCTCAGTGTTTCAGCGATCCTGATATCCTTATCCCTATCGGCTTCCGCCTTTCCAATCTCACCGAAGCGGTTCTGCTCGGCTACGCTCTTCTTCGCATCGTTGATAGCCTTTGCTGCAGCTTCCTTTCCGAGAGCCTCGATATAACCGGACTCATCGCGGATATCGGTAACATTGACATTGATGAGTTTCAGACCGATTTTCTTCAATTCTGCCTCAACGTTCATACTCACATTGGCCAGGAACTTGTCCCTGTCGGAGTTTATTTCCTCTATATCCATTGTGGCAATCACCAGACGGAGCTGACCGAAAAGGATATCAGTGGCGATGTTCTGGATATTCTCGATGCTGAGTCCAAGCAGACGCTCAGCAGCATTGGTCATATTCTCAGGCTCAGTTGAAATTCCGACCGTAAAGCGACAAGGCACATCCACACGGATGTTCTGCTTCGAAAGCGCATTGGTAAGGTTGCACTCGATGGAAATAGGTTTCAAATCCAGGAATGCATAGCTCTGGAACACAGGCCAGATGAAGGCTGCACCTCCGTGTACACACTTGGCGGATGAGATTCCACCGGATTTATTCCTTCCGGTCTTACCGTAGATGACCAGAATCTTGTCGGATGGACAGCGTTTGTAACGCTTCAGAATGGCCGCAAGGGTGACTATGAGCACCACGGCGGCAATGATGATAATGTAAACCGGCTGCATATTGTCAGATAATTAATGAATTGATTTCTTCTACGAGCAGGGTTGACGAATCCAGGGCTTCCACCACCTTTATGGATGCACCTGTCTTGAGGTCCGAGTCGGAGTCTGTAAGAGCGTCATATTCCCTGACTGAGTCGTTGATGGTAATCTGGACCTTGCCTGCCCCTGCGCGGTTGGCCGGTATGGTCAGATAAACCTTGCCGATGCACCCTTTGGCGCTTTTGCGTACATCAATATTTCCGCTCTGCTGCATTTTGCTCAACCATTTGAACAAATACATTACAGCTGCAACGAGCGCAACGCCCAGCAGCACAGAGAGCAACATCAGCAACCAGGTGGAGGAAATGGAATTTTTGAAAAGAATCGCGGTCCAGCTGAATCCCAGAATGAAATTCACCAGGTTGCGGAAGGTATAAAGATTCATTGACGGCTCAGCCTCGAATGAACCATCCGGAATATCAGTATCCATGTCAAAGTCTCCTCCGCCATCAATGCCGATAAAGGTCAATATGGTCTCAATCACGAAGATTGTGGATGAAGCTATGGCCATACACCATAGTATCTTCATAAAAAGGTCAAGTGAGGTCCACCATTCAGTCATAACTTGATTATTTATTGTTTATGTCGCAAATATATAGAATATTTTATGATAAACAATAAAAATCTTACTTTTTTCATAAATTTTATTATGAAATTTATTTCCAGCCCTGTGCAGAGAGAGGTAGTTCGACACCATCCGGGGTGACAGCTACGGCTCCTACATCAGGTTTTGCAAGATGCCCGATGACATCGAAAGTCTGGAAATCGTGTCTGAATTTGTCGTGATGGCCGATTGGTATGGTAAACAACAGGCGGTAATCCTCTCCGCCATTGAGGGCTGCAGATATGGGATCAATATTGAATTCCTTTCCCAATTCGAAAGTTTTCCCTGCGAAAGGCAGCCGGTCAACATAGATCTTGGCCCCGAAACCACTGTCCCTCACCAGTCTCTTGACGGCATCGGAAAGCCCTCTTGTAACCAGATAGCCAAACGATGGCATAATCCCGGCATCCTCCATCTGAGTGACAATCTGTGCACTGATCTGAGGTTTCAGATATGCCCCGACAAGCATCTTATATTGCTCCAGGTCCGCTTTCTTGTGAAGTTCCCCGCTTTTCTCAAACTTGCGTTTCTCCCTTTCCAGGATTTCAAAGCCAAGATAGGCGGCTCCCAGATTGCCGGAAATGCAGATTAAGTCCATACTCTTGGCTGCCGGACGCCTCTTTCCCATCAGAAGGGAAGTCTCCCCCGCAGCACTGATGCTGATTGCAAGTCCGTTAGGAGACGGAACCAGATCCAGACTAACCTGCTTGTAGCCGTGTTCCTTTGCAGCAGCTACGATACCTTCCCACAATTCCCGTATCTGCTTGAAATCCAACTTTGAAGACACGCCAATGCGGATATCCATCGTACGAGGATGAGAGAATTCCGCATAAAGCTCACCTGTAACTGCCACAACACATTTGTAGCCGAGATGCTTCAGCGGGAAATAGGTCAGGTCAAAGTCGATTCCTTCCAGGAACACCTTGGAATGCGTGCCGACATAACATTTTCCTCCCGTCTCGAACCACGAGCTTTCAAAAGCCTTGTA
The DNA here is from genome assembly GCA_945870315.1 of uncultured Bacteroidales bacterium. Taxonomy (GTDB): domain Bacteria; phylum Bacteroidota; class Bacteroidia; order Bacteroidales; family UBA932; genus Cryptobacteroides. Next base: position 22,595 of record CAMBRR010000025.1, on the reverse strand, counting down.
AGGCGTTCCTTCATAAAGTCTGGCAATGGCCCCTACTCTACCGAGGTCTGCAAAATTCTCTTCTGACATTATTTTATCACTTTATATGTTATTCCCATTTGCTCTATATCATAGATGAAATCAGCATTGATATTCACCTTGAACTTCCTCGACATGAATTCGATGTTCCACTTTTTGACAGGATCATACAGGTTCATTGTCAGGGGAACGTTTCCCTTGTGTTTCTTGATGAGTTTGACCAGGCTTTCCCTGAATTGTGGAGAAAGCATCGGAGTTGTCACATTGATGGAAAATCCCTTGATATAAGTATCGGCAACATTACCCAGGAGTACCACTTTCTTAGGCTTGAAAACATATGGAACATCCTTCCTCGGGGCACTTCCTTCCTGTTTCGCAAAATATTTTTCACCTATCTCTCCTTCGACATATATGGAAGAATGAAGGACAAGATATTGCATGAAGTTCTCGTGATCCTTTCCGAAAAGGCAGAGTTCATATGTGCCGCCCGCATCCTCGAGCATCGTCTTGGACCACGGTCTTCCTGTCTTGGTGAGCATTGTCTGCGTTTCTGTTATGAAACCGGCCACGGCGACCTTGGATGGCGTTTTCTTCTTCTGACATTCAGCAACAAGGTCATTGATTTCTCCTAGCTGGCAAGTGGTAAAGTTGCGGATTTCAAAATCATACTTGTCAAGCGGATGTGAGGAAAGATACATTCCCACCAGTTCCTTTTCGTGCATAAGGTTTTCTAGTGGGTCATCATCCTGCTCCATAGGCGGAATGTCCGGTCTTTCCGGCCTGAGTTCTTCCACATCCCCGAAAAGAGACACGGTTTCACGGGCCTTGTCCTTCTTGTAAAGTTCTCCATATCTGAGGATTGCATCTTCTAATGTCTCGCCACTCTTGCAAGGAAGGCTGAACTGCTTTCTCTTGATGCCGAAACTGTCAAAGGCACCGGAATAAATCAGTGCCTCAAAGGATTTGCGGTTCACGATTCCGCTCATCCTCTCGACAAAGTCAAAGACATCTGTGAAAAGTCCGTTTTTCTCCCTTTCCGCAACGATTGCCTTGACAATATTGTCTCCGAATCCCTTGATTCCGCCCAGTCCGAAACGAATTTCGCCCTTTTTATTCACGCTGAAGTGGGCCTCAGACTCATTGATATCCGGATTGAGCACATTGATTCGGTTTTTCTTGCAGTCAGCCATAATCTTCTTCAGCTCATCGCTCTTGCCAAGATTGGCCGTAAGGTTGGCGGCCTGGAATTCGGAAGGATAGTGACATTTTAGATATGCAGTCTGATAACTTACCCAGGCATAGCAGGTCGCGTGAGACTTATTGAATGCATATTGGGCAAATTTTTCCCAGTCTTTCCAGATTTTGTCCAGGACCTTTTCCGGATGGCCATTCTTCATTCCTCCCTCCATAAACTTGTCTTTCAGGGAGTTAAGCACATCTATCATCTTCTTTCCCATCGCCTTCCTGAGCTTATCGGCCTCACCTTTTGTGAATCCGGCCAACTTCTGGGACAGAAGCATCACCTGCTCCTGATAGACAGTGACACCGTAGGTATCTTCAAGGTATTCCTGCATCTGCGGAAGGTCATATTCCACCTTCTCCACGCCCTGCTTCCTGGCAACGAAGGAAGGGATATAGTCCATTGGACCCGGTCTGTAGAGGGCGTTCATCGCAATCAGGTCCTCAAATCTCTCCGGCTGAAGTTTCTGCAGCCAGTTCATCATTCCGGGAGACTCGAACTGGAATACACTGACAGTGTCTCCACGTCCGTAGAGTTCGTATGTAGGTTTGTCGTCAATCGGGATGGCTTCTATGTCAATGTCGATTCCGTGCCTTTCCTTTATGATATTGAGGCAGGTATGGATGATGGTCAGGGTATTGAGCCCCAGGAAGTCCATCTTGAGCATTCCCACATCCTCAATATAATGACCGTCATACTGTGAAGTCCAGAATTTCTTCTTCTTTCCGTTTTCATCGACGGTTTCCTTATCCTCGGACAAACATATAGGAATATAGTCCATCAGGTTGCCTCTTCCGATGATGGTGGCGCAGGCGTGGACTCCGACCTGGCGGATACATCCCTCAAGCTGCAGGGCATAGTGCAGAACCTCTTTAACAAGGTCTGAGCCTTCCTTAAGCTCCTTCTGGAACTCGGGCACAAGGCGGTAGCAGTTTTTCAGGTTAACCTTCACATCAGTCTCTTCCATTCCCTTCTGGAAATATTTTGTCACCCGTATCTTATGCCCAGGGTTTTCAGGATCATCTACCTCCACTTCCTTCTCCACCTGCTTGAATCCCTTTTTCAATTCATCCAGCTTCGGATTGAATACATATTCCTTCTCTACCATTTCGCTGAGCCTGTCCGGGACCATCTTCGTGAGGCGGTTTGACTCTTCGATACTCAGCTGGGAAATCCTGGCGACATCCTTGATGGCGCTTTTGGCAGCCATCGTTCCAAAGGTAATCACCCTAGACACATGATCGAGTCCATAGTGGTCTTCCACATATTTGTGAGCTGCTGCAAGGTCCTCGAAGTCCACATCGATATCCGGCATACTTATTCGGTCCGGATTGAGGAACCTCTCAAACAGGAGCTGATACTTGATAGGATCCAGATTGGTAATCCACAGGCAGTAAGCCACCACAGAACCCGCTGCTGAGCCACGTCCGGGGCCCACCATCGAACCCATCGACCGTGCTGCTGCTATATAGTCCTGCACTATAAGAAAGTAATCCGGGAAGCCCATACGACAGATGGTCTTCAGTTCGAATTCAATCCTTTCGCTCTGCTCCGGAGTGAATGTGTCACCGTAACGGATGTGCGCGCCCTTGTAGGTCAGGTGGCAAAGATAGGCAACGCTTCTGCAGAACTCCTCTCCCCTGTCGTTGCCGTCCTTGTCACAGCGGCCTGCATCTATGATGTCCTTATACTTTTCTAATTGGTTGTCAATGTCGGAAAGGAAATCTTCAGGAAGGTCGAACTTTGGAAGAACGTGACCTCTGTCAATCTTGTAACTATCTATCTTTGAGGCGACTTCAAGTGTATTTGCAATCACCTCCGGATGATCAGGGAAGAGAGACGACATTTCTTCTTCACTCTTGAGATATTCCTGCTGGGTGTATCGCAGACGGTTGGCGTCGCTCATATTCGAACCCGTATTCAGACAGATAAGCCTGTCGTGGGTAGGGCCGTCCTCCTTTTTGACAAAGTGTACATCGTTGGTAGCCACAACCTTGACGCCCATTTCCTCTGCAAGAGAGAATATACCGGCATTGGAAATTGTCTGTCTCTCATACACTTCCAGTGAGAGCTCCGGAACCTCGGTACGATGCAACTGTACCTCAAGGTAGTAATCGTCTCCGAACAGATTCTTATGCCAGGCAATGGCTTCCCGCGCTGCATCCATATTTCCTTCCAAGATGCATCTTGGAACTTCTCCGGCGATACAAGCTGACAGGCAGATTAGGTTTTCGTGGTAACGCTCCACCACCTCGTGAGATACCCTTGGCTTGTCGTAGTATTCTCCTTCGATATGACCGGTGGAAACAATCTTCATCAGATTCTTATAGCCTTCATAGTTCTTTGCCAGAAGGATGAGGTGGTAATATTTCCTATGGTTATTGTCCTTCAGTTTGTGGTCATAGTGCCTTGTCACATATACCTCACATCCCAGAATGGGTTTCACACCTGGGTGTTTTCCGGCGAATTTCATAAACTCCTTGATGCCAAACATATTGCCGTGGTCAGTGATGGCAAGGGCCGGCATCCCAAGTTCCTCGGCACGGTCAAAAAGTTTTGAAATCGATGATAATCCGTCAAGTATGGAATACTGGGTATGTACGTGAAGGTGAACAAAGGACATAGCTGCAAAATTAGGAGGACAAAGATATAAAAAAAGAGGCTGACTAAAAAGCGAGTTTCCAGTCAGTCTCTCTCAAAATTATGGTTTGAATCTTTACTTGCTCTCTTTCTTGGATGCTGCCTTCTTGGTTACATCGAACATAATAGGAGTTGCGATGAAGATGGAAGCATATGTACCAATCACGATACCGAGTATCAATGCGACTGCAAGACCTCTGATGACCTCTCCACCGAAGATTGCAATTGCAAGCATTGTAACGAGGGTGGTGAGTGAGGTGTTCATCGTACGTGAGAGGGTATTGTTGAGGGCCTCGTTGACGTTAGTCTTGAAGTCTGCCTTAGGATGCAGAACCTTGAACTCACGGATACGGTCAAAGATAACCACGGTATCGTTGATTGCGTAACCGATGATGGTCAGGATTGCAGCGATGAAGGTCTGGTCAACATCAAGGCTGAACGGAAGAATTCCAGAGAAGAGTGAGAAGAATCCGATGACGATGATGGCCGTATGAGCCAGGCCAAGAACGCCGCCGAGTCCCCAAGTCCATCCTTTGAACCTGATTGCGATGTAGGCGAAAATCACCAACAGGGCGATAACCACTGCGATGATAGCATCGCGTGTGATGTCGTTCGCGATGGTAGGACCTACCTTGTCGGAACTGATGATACCGTTAGGGTTGTCAAGAGTTGAAGTGAATTCAGCAAGGGTAAGTTCCTGTTTGAAGAAGCCCTTGACTGCGTTGAAGAGAATCTCCTCAACCTCAGCATCAACGTCAGTTGACTCCTGTTCCACCTTGTAGGTGGTTGTAATCTTCATCTGGCTGTCACCACCGAACTGCTTAACCTCGGCAGCGGAATTGGAAACTGTCTCATCCTGAGCGGCTGCGGCATCAAATGCATCGATAACTGCTGCACGAACCTCCTCTGCTGTCACATCGCTGTCAAACCTTACAACATAGGTACGACCACCAGTGAAATCTACACCATAGGTAAATCCCTTTGTGAAGATTGATACGAGCGAAATAAGGATGAGAGCTCCTGATACAATATAAGTAATCTTCTTCTTGCCGATGAAGTCAAACTTGGTATTCTGAAGGAAGTTTCTTGTGATCTTGTTGTCGAAAGTGATGTTCTTACCCCTGGCAAGACGGTCATCGAAGATGATTCTGGTGATGAAGATTGAAGAAAGTACAGAAGTGATGATACCGATGATGAGGGTAGTTGCAAAGCCCTGTACAGGACCTGAACCGAAGACAAACAGAACAATACCGGTAAGGAGTGTGGTAATCTGTCCGTCGATGATGGCTGAATATGCATTGGTATATCCGTCTGCAATAGCCTTGCTCAGGCCTTTGCCTGCACGAAGTTCCTCCTTGATACGCTCATAGATAATCACATTGGCATCCACCGCCATACCGAGGGTCAACACCAGACCGGCGATACCAGGCAAAGTGAGGACGGCTCCGAAAGACACGAGGGTTCCGAAGAGCAGAACGACGTTGACCAGAAGCGCGATATCAGCAACAAGACCTGCTCCCTGATAGAAGAGAACCATATAGATGAGCACCAGGACGAATGCAATCAGGAAGGAGATAAGTCCAGCATTGATTGACTCTGAACCGAGTGAAGGTCCTACAACCTGCTCCTGAACGATGGTAGCCGGTGCAGGAAGCTTACCGGACTTGAGCACATTGGCAAGGTCCTCAGCCTCTTCGAGGGTGAAGTTTCCGGTGATCTGTGAACTTCCGCCGCTAATCTCGCTCTGAACGGTAGGGTATGAATATACCATTCCATCGAGGACGATTGCAACCTGTTTGCCGATATTATCCTTGGTTATTCTTGCCCAGGCGTTTGCGCCTTCTGCGTTCATTGACATTGACACCTCTGGGTTACCATTGGTGTTGCCATATTGTACGCGGGCATCAGTAACTGCGCCTCCGTCAAGAGGGGCCTTGCCATCCCTTGACGCAGCCTTGATGGCAACGAGTTCATATACGTTACCGCCAGGAACGAATTCTGATGGTTTTACGCTCCACATTGGCTTGAACTCAGGAGGGAATACGCCTTTTGCCTTGGCAATCTCGATATATCTCCTTACTGTAGAAGTATCTGCGTGGTTTGCAAAACCGATGCAGGCATTACCCCTGAAGCCTGATGGCTGGAGAATGGCTGTAAGAGGATGTGATTTCTTGTAGAGTTCGAACTCTTTGTTCTCGTCAGCCCCGTCAATGGCAGACTGAAGCAGGGAAGCAGAATCCGCAACTGCTTTTGCTGGCTGATCTGCATCTTCCGTTGCAAAAAGCTGGGCAAGTACCATATCTGCTTCTGCAAGGTTGATTTCGCTATTGTCGTAGGTTGTCCAGAACTCGAGGGATGCTGTTCCCTGGAGGAGTTTCCTTACACGCTCCGGCTCTTTCACACCCGGAAGTTCAACGAGGATACGGCCACTGTTGCCGATTTTCTGGATATTAGGCTGAGTGACTCCGAAACGGTCGATACGGTTTCTTAGGACGTTGAAAGAGTTTGAGATTGCGCTCTCTGACTCTGCACGAATGACTTCGATAACGTCTGAGTCTGTGGATTCCGGTTTGATTTTGTCCCTCATCTCATATGTTCCGAAAATCTGGGCAAGAGGCATTCCGTTGGAAGTTTCTTTCCAAGCTTCAGCAAACAGGGAGATGAAATCCTGTCTTGAATTCACGCTGCGGCTCTTTGCAAGTGCGATTGCCTGAGTGAATTCAGGTGTAGAATTATTGCCTGAGAGGGCTTTCACGAGGTCTTCAAGCTGCACCTGAAGCATTACGTTCATACCGCCCTTAAGGTCAAGTCCGAGGTTGATTTCTTTGGCCTTGATGTCTTTGTAAGTATATCCGAAATATACTTTCTCCGAAGAGATGGAGTCAATGTAATGCCTGTCCTGAACTTTCTTCACTGAGTCAAGATAGAAGGCTCTGTTCAACTCCGGAACTTTGTCGAATTCTGCGGATGCCTTAATCGCTTCGACTGATTTCTCTGCATATTTAGCGGCTTTGTTCTCCTGGATTTTGGTCACGAGGGTGAACGAGAGCTGCCATACGCAGGCGATTGCAAGCAGGATTGCGACAAATCTGATAGCACCTTTACTTTGCATAATTGTTATTGTTTTTAAATAATATTTGTTCTTATATCCGGTTAGCACGGAAGTTGCTGTCTGCAACTATCGCAAAATAGGGCACAAATTTACGATTTTTTTCTTATAAACGAACTTTCTGCAAATATTTCTTATTTTTGTAGGCTGAATTGTGAGATTGTTTGGTTGAAAATGGCAAAAAAACTCAAATTATACGCTTTCATATTTCTTTTCGCATCTTTATCCATGCCTTCACTTGCACAAGTGGGGCGTCCTGAGGTATTGAGGAAAGTTTCAGAAGGCGATTCTCTAAGACTCATATACCGGTTCGAAGAATCTCTTTCAGCATATGACAAGGCCCTTGACCTTCTTGGCGGCATCGCAAGCCCTGCCATTTCTGACACCACAACCGTTGCCACCGACACGACCGTCGCTGCCGATTCCCTTCTTGCAATTGACATCCAAGACAGGATACTTCTCTCTGAAAATGGCCGTACGATGTCCCAATACGTGGATTTCCCGACCGTTATCGCCCGTCATAAATTCTCCATAGAAGACTTCTATCTCTACTACCCTCTTCCCGACAGATTCTGGAGGAACAATCCCAACCAACTTGACAGCTGCGCCAGTCACCCCTTCTACAAAGCCATATATCTACCCGAAAGTGAATCGCGACATTTTTACAGTGCAGCGGATTCTGAGGGTATACATAATATATATGGTATTACAAAACAAGACAGTTTATGGACTCTTCCTGCCCTGTTGAATGAACATATGACTTCGCCGTCCGATGAAATATACCCGATGCTCTCACCTGATGGCAGGACATTGTACTTTGCTTCCGACGGCCTTTTCGGCGTTGGTGGGTTCGACCTTTACAAATCAGAATGGGACGAGGAAACCGGCGACTGGTCTTCTCCGGTGAACCTGGGCTTCCCGTACTCCTCCCCATATGACGACTTTTTGTTAATCGACACAGAAGACGGGAATCATACCATTTTCGCTTCCAACAGGGATTGCCCGAGTGACAGTGTTTGGGTGTATGTCCTTGAGTCTGACCTTATTCCCGTGCGTAAAGCCGTCGATAATCCGGAGGAGCTGCAAGAAATAGCCTCCTTGACTCCGCAGGACAATACCGACAGGGACAAACCGTCTGACGTGGATATAGATATACCGGAAAACATTGATACACGGCGTTATATGGAGCAGATGTCCAAGGTGAAGGCGCTTCGCGATACTCTTGGAGCACGGTCCGTAACGCTTGAGACTGATCGCACGAGATATGCGATGAGCTCCGATGCAGACGAACGGATTGGCATAAGCGAGCGTATAATGGCGTTGGAAGCCGCCATCCCGCTGCTGCAGGATTCTTTAAAAATGGCTCTGGACCAGCTGCAAAAAATCGAGATGGAATTCCTGTTCAACGGTGTGGTCATTGATCCGGATAAAGTTCTTGCAGATGCCGACCGCGAAGTTGTGGGAGAAGCGACCAGTTTCACATTTACTAAAATGTCACCTGGCGATGCGCCACGGTTTGAATTCGTGGTACCTGAGCCTGAAATTGACTATACCTTCCGGATTTCCGACGTGGGACAGATTATACCTTCCGAAAACATTCCGGACGGAATCGTTTACCAGATACAGTTGTTTGCATCGGCCTTCAAGGCATCTGCTAAGGACATCCGCGGTCTGAGCCCTGTTTTTGAATTCCACCCTTCGGCCAGTCGTTATGTCTATCGCGCAGGTCTCTTCACGTCATATAAGGACGTGCTTTCACACCTCAATGCTGTAAAGAGAGCCGGTTTCCGGAATGCCATAATTGTGGCTCTGAAGGATCGTTCCGAGATAAAGGTGGCTACTGCTCGTGCTGCGGAAAATGCTGCCAAGGAGGCCGCAAAGGCGGCACCGACCCTGTATAATGTCCGCATTGTTCCTGAGACAGGTGAACTTGACGAATTCCAGTATTCCAGCCTCCGCACTTTCAGCAACAACGCCGACATCGCCCGTCTTGAAGAAAACGACGGCACCCAAGTGTTTCTGCTCGGGCCATTCGTCGACAAATCCAAGGCAGATGACATTGCCACCCAGGCCGCCCTCATCATCCCGGGAGAAGTCTCCGTTACTCCAATCCAGTAAAAAAACCTGCTCTAGACTTGCATAACAAAAAAAATTAGTATATTTGCAGTCCCAATCGGGATTTCAGCACACACGGTGAGATGGGTGAGTGGCTGAAACCAGCAGTTTGCTAAACTGCCGAACTCGTTAAGGGTTCCGGGGGTTCGAATCCCCCTCTCACCGCCACAAAAGAAAGAGTCGCGCCAAGCTTGCTTGAGCGCGGCTCTTCCTTTTGTGGCAAAGCCCCGCCGCAGGCGGGCGGGGATGTCGGAGCGCCCAAAGGGTGCGACGAAATCCCGGTGAGAGGGGATGAGCCCCCGCAGCCGCTGGAAAATGCTATGGGACGCGGCTACCCAAAATTCACCTGCCATAAGAAGAGCCCCCACAGGCCATCCACTTGGGGATTACTATGGCAGGTGCGGGGATTTTGGCCTCACCTGCCATAAGAAGAGGCCTTTCAGCAATGTATATAGCACATTGCCATGGCAGGTGATTTTCGGGCGAAATTGGATAAGTTCAAGCTCCTCGAATTATATCCTACCGCAGATAGATCTTGAAGAAATCCCAGAGGGCGGAGCAGGTGTCGAAATCGGCCAGGGCCCAACTGTGCTTGCCGTTTTGGACTTCATAGAGGCGGACCTCAACGGCGGGACCACCCTTCCAGGCAGGAACGCCACCGAGATAGCGATGGAGGATGACTCTATTGCGGACGAGTGGAAGTTCAATATCTTCGCAATGAGTGCATTTGTCCACGTTAACAACATTGGTGACTGCTATCGGCACCGAAATATATTCACCCCAACCGCCCTCGTTGTCAGGATCCCCCTCCCATCGGGATGTCCTGTCAGCGGTACCATGAACCTCAAGAAACGGAACAGCCTTTGTCATAGAATACTCCCGATAGCACCATTCCATTGTCAAACCAGCCACGGAACCGTATGCCGCAAATGCTTCAGGCCGTTGAAGCACAGTCAGATAGCACATATCTCCGCCATTGCTCATTCCACAGAGGAAACAGTTGCGCGCATCAAGAGACCAGTCCTTTACCACACGCTTCTTGAGGGCGCAAACAAAATCTACATCATCCGTTGTCATCCCCTCCTGGGCGGGATACCTCACATTCCAGCCTGGCTTCCCTTTCGGAGCCTTCCAGCCCTGCGGCACACACAACACGAAGCCGTTTTTCCTCGCCACCTCTGCCATCTCCGGGCGATATCCCTCTGCTTTGCCACCGTAACCGTGTAGCATTATGACCAGGGGCCTCTCAACTGATAATGTATCAGGTACATAGAGCCAGTACTCCCTTGTCAGTCCGCGATGTTTCATAGTGTATTTCTGGAATTCAGCTCCGGACGATGTAAACGACAAGGCCAATAAAAAAGCAAAAGCAAGAAGAATCTTGCGGATAGTTCTGTCAGATAGTGTCATATGTCTTAGATTTATCATTTTCATCAATTATATCCTCACAAAGATACTTATTTGAAATGAATGGCTTCAAAAAAATCAATTTTTTTTTGCACTTTCATAAATCATTGCTACATTTGCAGTCCCAAACCGCAACCCGTGGCCACTTAGGTCGCCACTTCCCCCACAAGGGGGACGGGAGGGGGAGATAATATTGAGATATGGTGTAATGGTAGCACTACAGATTCTGGCTCTGTCAGTGAGGGTTCGAGTCCTTCTATCTCAACAAAGCAAAGACGAACGTCTTGCGACGGGATTAGTCCCGCAAATATCCGATGGCGGGATAGCTCAGCTGGTTAGAGCGCATGATTCATAATCATGAGGTCCCCAGTTCAATCCTGGGTCCCGCTACAAGAAAAATCAAGCACTTACGATTCTTTCGTGAGTGCTTTTTTCTTGCCCGTGAACACCAAATCTTTTTATTTCATTTAATTTTCATTATTTCCACAAGTGGCTTGTAGGGCGTTCTGGACGTGTTTTTATATATGGATACGGAAATACCTGTTTCCGCCCTGCTTCAGTCTCTCATCATCCATCGCAAATCCCTTCTGTATATATTCATGAAGCCGCTGCGTCGCCCATCTACGGAAACGCACAGCAACCTGTGACTGAACACGATAGCCAAGAGCAATGACCATGTCAAGGTTATAGTGAACAATATTTCTCTGCACTTGACGGTTTCCTTCCTGGCGAACCGTCAAGAAATCCTTGACAGTTCGAATCGGATCCAACTCTCCATCCTTGAGAATATTCTCAATATGCAGGCTGATATTCTGCTTCGTGGTATCGTAAATCTCCGCCAACTGACTCTGTGTCAGCCACAAATCCTCATCAGCGAATCTCACTGCCACACGAGTGATCTCGTTGTCGTCCTGATATAGTATAATTTTATTTTGTTCCATTACACCAAAGTATTTCTCACAAAATTATAAAAATTTCAGACCATTTACTGTGGCTTCCCCAGCAAATTGATAATGCTTAACATGTAATTGCTGAAATTCCCTCGCACTTATAGTATTCACGGAATATTTGTTTAACTTTGTTGTGTCCTACGCCGAGTGGTCTATCTCGTTGGAGTAGACAGGGAGGGTGGGACAAGACATAATAAAAGGCGTTTACTACGCTTTGGTTTTGACTCCTTGAAATCTGGCAGTTTCAAAATGAATGTCAAAAAACAAAGCAACGTGAATGCCCCGAAGGTGTGTTATATACATGCCTCTGTTGTTGTATAGCCATAGGTGCGTCATGTTGTGTCGTATCATGTGGTGTATGGTGCAGAGGTCGTGTTATACATATCCGGCGTGGGGCTTTGGCGTTGCTCGTTTCTGACATTCGGGCTTTGCCAGAGCCTCAAGGAGTGAAGCGAGCAACAGTGCAGGGCTTCACGCTTTTTTTATGTCTTGTTGAAACGGAAATTAACCGCGGAGTAGCCCTGTCCGCTGATCTTTTGGGCTGCCTATGGCGGTTAATGAGGAGCATAAGTCTCAAATCAAATCTAAAGAGAGGGTTTCCGAAAGGGGCGAGGTCTTTACGGCAGAGCGTGAGGTGAATGCGATGCTTGACCTCGTGGCCAATGAGTGTCTTCGTCCTGATTCCCGATTCCTTGAGCCTGCATGTGGTGACGGGAACTTTCTTTCTGCTATTCTAAAGCGTAAACTCGCTGAACTCCGAAGAAAATACAAGAAGAGCAATCGTGACTATGAGAAGCAAGCAATCGTAGCCATCGGAAGTCTGTATGGCGTGGACATCATGAACGATAATGTGTTGGCTTGCCGTGAACGCTTGTTTGCGATCTGGGATGAGGAATATACGGCACATTGTAAAGGTGATGCTTCTGATGAGGTGCGAGAGGCTGCCCGATTTATTATAGGTCGAAATATCATTAATGGAAACGCATTGACTTTAATGTGCGTGGACGAAGAGGGCAAGGACACTTCTGCCCCAATAGTGTTTTCAGAGTGGACGCTAATCAGCGGAACTCAAATGCAGCGGTCTGACTATACGATGTCTGACCTTCTTACATATAACGACAACAGTGTAGAGGATGGTATGGGAAATCTCTTTGCACTTACCGAGGATGAGAAAGAGGAGGGTGGAATTTTCCTGAGAAGATACATTACTCACTATAAAAAAGTGCAAGATTATGGAGACTAGTTTATTCAATAACGTCTATAATCCTGACGTTCTTTCATGTATTGCCAATCTGAGCAATGATGAGGTTTTCACCCCTCCTGAATTGGCAAACAAGATTATCGATATGCTCCCGCAGGAGTTGTTTAAGAACCCTGATACCACATTCCTTGACCCTTGTTGCAAGAGCGGTGTGTTCTTACGCGAGATAGCGAAAAGATTGATTAAAGGACTTGAACATCAAATTCCTGATCTGGAGAAGCGTATTGAACATATCTTCTCAAAGCAGCTGTTCGGCATTGCGATTACAGAACTTACCAGTCTCCTGTCTCGTCGAAGCGTTTATTGCAGCAAGTATCCAAGCAGTGAGTGGTCCGCATATCAGTTCCCGGAAGACAAACCGCAAGGCAATATCATTTTCCAGCGTATCAAGCATATGTGGAAGGATGGCAAGTGTATCTATTGTGGTGCGTCAAAAAGTGAGTACGATCGTGGAGGCGAACTGGAGACTCACGCTTATCAATTCATTCATAATCTCGATGTAAAGAAAATATTCAATATGAAATTTGATGTGATTATTGGAAATCCGCCGTACCAGTTGAGTGATGGAGGCGCACAAGCAAGTGCAAGACCTTTGTATCATTTATTCGTGCAACAGGCCAAGAAACTTAATCCACGTTTTTTAACTATGATTATTCCGGCAAGATGGTATGCTGGGGGAAAAGGATTGGATGAGTTTAGAAACGTAATGCTCAACGATAATCATATAAGAGAACTTCATGATTTTAATAACGCTTCTGAATGCTTCCCGGGAGTTGAAATTAAAGGTGGCGTATGTTATTTTTTATGGGAGAAAGATTACTCTGGAGATTGCGAGATAGTCACACATAGTAATAATGAGATAGTTTCATCAATGACCAGACCATTATTAGAGGTTGGATGCGACTCCTTTATACGTCAGAATGAAGCCATTACTATTTTAAGGAAAGTACAAAAAGGAACTACAAAATCTTTTGCAACATTAGTAAAACCTGCTATGACATTTGGCCTAAGAACGTATGTGACAGAATTCGATTCTAAAGTTCCTCTTGATGGATATTCGAAAGTTTATGCAAATCATTGCATCGGATATATTCTTACAGCAAAGATTACTTCTGGTACAGACTTTATAAATAAATGGAAAGTTCTGCTTCCTGAGGCCATAGGTTCTGGCGACATGTCAAAAGATATTTGTAAACCGATATTATCTGAGCCTAATTCCATCAATACCGAGACGTATATTATGAATGGACCATATGATACAGAAGCAGAAGCAAAGAATGTTACAAAATATATTAAAACCAAGTTCTTTCACTTTATGTTAGGACTTAAAAAGGTTACACAGCATACAACTTCTAAGGTTTATCAATTTATACCGCTGCAGGACTTTTCCTCTAAATCAGACATAAAGTGGGAAAATTCACAAGAAGATATCGACAAACAACTTTATGAAAAATATGATCTAGACGAGAAGGAAATCGCCTTCATCGAATCAATGATACGTCCAATGGAGTAACACGCAATACCATGTCACACAACTTCTTCCCTCAACGCCCAAAGGTTACTCCTACGATATATGCCTATAGGTTGGTAGGAGTAGAATCGCATAAAGGTTTCCTGAAAGTCGGATATACTGACCGTTCTGCCAAGGAACGTATTGATGAGCAGTTGCATACTAGCAAGGTAAAATATGAAATCGTGCTGGTGGAGTCTGCCATGTCGAATGACGGTTCTTGTTTTACTGACAAGGATGTACATAGAATTCTTGAACGCAAGGGCTTCCGTCGTCTGAATCCGATTGACAAGACTGATGAGTGGTTCAAATGTTCGGTTTCTGATGTCAGGGCGGCAATTCTGTCACTTCGCACAGGAACTTCGAATGTGGAGAATAGGACTCAGAATTTTGAGATGCGTCCTGAACAATATCGTGCTGTGGAGCAGACAAAGAGATATTTTGAACAGGCATTGAAGGAAGAGCCTAACCGTATTCCAAAGTTCCTATGGAATGCCAAGATGCGTTTCGGAAAGACGTTTGCGAGTTATCAGTTGGCGAAGAAGATGGGGCTATCGCGCATTCTCGTGCTTACATTCAAGCCAGCTGTGGAATCAGCTTGGAGAGAAGATCTTGTGACCCATATGGATTTTGAGGGGTGGCAGTATATCTCGAACAAGGATGCACGTAATAATAACTTGAACATTGACCAAGAGTTTCAAAGAGCTGATAAGTCGAAGCCTATCGTGGTGTTCGGTTCATTCCAGGACCTTCTAGGTACAAATGACAGTGGAGGTATCAAGACGAAGAATGAGTTCATCCATACCACTAACTGGGATCTGGTAATTTTTGACGAGTATCATTTCGGAGCGTGGAGGGAGCGTGCGAAGGAGTTGTTTGAGAAAGAGGATGAGGAAGATGCTGTAAACTTTGATGCAGAGAAGTATCAGAAGGAAGAGGCCAGTAATGCAATCAATGAGTCTTGGCTCCCAATCTCTACGAAATATTATCTATTCTTATCAGGTACTCCGTTCCGGGCAATCAATAATGGTGAGTTTATTGAGGAGCAGATTTTTAACTGGACATATTCTGATGAGCAGAGGGCAAAAGCTGAATGGAAAGGTAGTGGTAATCCTTATCTTGCTCTGCCACGTATGGTAATGCTCACGTATAGAATGCCTGATGAAATACAAGAGGTAGCAAAGCAGGGTGAGTTCGATGAGTTTGACCTCAATCTGTTCTTTGCTGCAGAGGGTAAGGATGAGGATGCAAGGTTCAAGTATGAAAATGAGGTGCAGAAGTGGCTGGATCTTATTCGTGGTTCTTACCTGCCGGCAAGCATTGATGACTTGAAGTTGGGTCAGGACAAGAGGCCTCCGATGCCATTCAGCGACACACGTCTCCTCAATGTGCTTTCGCATACTTTATGGTTCTTGCCAAACGTTGCTTCCTGTTTTGCTATGGCTAATTTGCTGAAACAGAAGCAAAATAGATTCTACCACGATTATAAGGTAGTTGTATGTGCAGGCACTGGAGCCGGTATCGGACTTGATGCATTGTACCCGGTACAAGCGAGTATGGCAGACCCGCTTGAATCAAAGACGATAACTCTATCTTGCGGTAAGTTGACAACTGGCGTTACGGTGAAGCCTTGGACCGGCATATTTATGCTTCGTAATCTGAAGAGTCCTGAGACTTATTTCCAGGCGGCTTTCCGTGTGCAGAGTCCGTGGGAGGTGAAGAATGAGGACGGAGACAAGACAATCATGAAGAATGAGTGTTATGTGTTCGACTTCGCTCTTGATAGAGCATTGAGACAGATTTCGGATTATAGTTGCAGGCTTGACATCAACGAGTCCAATCCGGAGGCAAAGGTCGGTGAGTTTATAAAGTTCCTACCTGTGCTTGCTTATGACGGTAGCAGCATGAAAGAAGTGGATGCACAGGATATTCTTGATATTGCATTGGCTGGCACATCGGCTACATTGCTGGCGAAACGCTGGGAGTCGGCATTGCTGGTGAATGTGGATAACGATACCTTGAAGCGTCTGCTTGCGAGCCCTGAGGCGATGAAGGCTTTGATGAATATAGAGGGATTCCGTAACCTGAATAGTGATCTTACTACAATTATCAATAAGTCAGAGGCTGTAAAGAAGGCGAAGAAGGATAACCCTAACCCAACTCCAAAGGAGAAGAAGGAGCTTTCTGAAGAGGAGAAGGAGATGAAGAGCAAGCGTAAGCAGATTCAGGAGAAGTTGATAAAGTTTGCTACGAGGATTCCTGTGTTCATGTATCTGACCGATTATCGTGAGCGTTGCTTGAAAGATGTGATCACGCAGTTGGAGCCGGGTTTGTTCAAGAAGGTGACGGGATTGAGTGTGGCGGATTTCAATATGCTTTGTACCCTTGGCGTATTTAATGCACCTTTGATGAACGATGCTATCTTCAAGTTTAAGCGTTATGAGGACTCAAGCCTTACATATACTGGCATTAACAGGCACGCGGGCGATGAGGTCGGAGGTTGGGATACAACTATCCGTAAGTCTCAGTATGAGAAGTTGTTCTATAATCAGCAGGCTTCGATGAGTGAGGTAAATGAGGGGGCGTATACACAGATAAGTGAACCTACAACGGAACCGCGAGTGACAGTAAAGACTCCTGTTAAGTCTGTCGTGGCTCAGCCAAAGCCTGTAGTTGCACAACCAGTTAAAACAGCTGCATCTAAAGTTGCGAAACCGGTACACACTGATGAAGCGGAGGATTTGAAGGCAAGGTTAGAGAAAATCGAGGCTGGTGATATTGTTTATCATAAGAAATTTGGAAAGGGTGAGGTCGTCAAAATCAATAAGAACGAGAAGTTCATTTACGTAAAGTTCATGCTTGGCGAGAAGAAATTTATGTTCCCAGGGGCTTTTCTTGATGGGTTCTTGGAGGTGGAGTAATATGCTATGGTTTTAGATACTTTTACTAGAGAGGAATTACACTGTCACCATCGCATTGCTTCCACATTCATTTCTTCCCATAACCATAAATTTCAACGTGTTTTACATAATAAAAGCCATGTCAATCCGAGAACTGACTTGGCAAATTAAACAGGTTGTTTTGGAAGCGCAAAATTTTACGAATATTTTGCTGAGTTTACGAATTTTCAGTCTGAAAACTTATGAAATATCAGACTTGTGACAGGACTTGTGACAAAATCATATCAAATCTTGCGTATAAAGTTACTCTGAATCTTTGGTACTATATTCTTTCAATATAACCCACTTACCAAGTTTACGTCCTCCTTCACGACGAATAATTTCCTTCTCAACAAGATCCTTAATCAAGCGTTGAATATGTCGTGATGTAAGCCCTAGCATAGACGCCAACTCAACAGCTGTTACGGTTGGATTTTCTGCCATAATAGACAGAATATCAGCCTGTTCTTTTACGACATCTTTTACGACATCTTTTACGACATCTTTTACGACATACTGCAAGTTAGGCAGAGTGATGAAGAATGAGCTGAGCTCAGATTTGAACACAGGCTTGGCTCCGTTGCTGACATTAGCATACATCTGATAGTCTTCAACTATCTTTTTGAAACCACTACCTCGACGGTCCATATAGTGCAGGCGGTTGAATATATCCGCAATAACCGGATTACGACGACGTGACGGCACACTCAAGACATCCAGGTTCTGAACCATTGTGCCATCCATCATTCCTCCCGGAGAATAAATCTCAAGACGGTCATCGAACATATCTATATGGACTTCGCTGCCGTAATCAAGGTAATCCCTATGGATAAGAGCATTCACACAGCTTTCAAGAACAGCTCTTTCTGGATATTCAGGCATTTCCTGCCTGTCATCGGGAAGTTTCTTCCAGGCCTTCTTGGAATTGCGGGCAACAAACGCAATTGCTTCCTGAAGAAGAGAGATAAGACTACCCGAGAACTCAGCATCATCAATAGCATCCATCAGTCCCGGAGCCTTTGTGAGACCATTCCATCTGGTACAGAATACACGAGAATGACGAACTGGACTCTCATCTGCGATGAGGGCTCCTGCATTGGTAAGTTCTCCGTTTTCATTTATGATACCCCAAGACTCATAATCCGTATCAAGAAAATCATTATGAGTCCTCTGCTTGCACACAGAACGGAGTTTGGTAAATGCCATATTCTTGTACTCGAAAGGAGATGGAAGACTGTCATATGGAGTACCCGCACCTTTAAGCACAAGACGGCGGATGGCTGTCCTATCTGCTATGACACTCTCATTGCCGATGCGTACAAATGCCTGGCGATTACCGTCACCGATATAGTAATACGGTGTTTCCTTTCCTGGAAATACAGTAAGTACTATTATCTTCTTTCCATCAACTGTCTCTGGCACAAGATGAATTTCTGGAATAGGATCCATCTTCGTCTTGATTGCCTCACTGATAATTTCACAATCCTTCTCGCAATCAGCAAGTCCTACAACCTCACCGTCATCGTCTATACCAAACAACAACTTACCACCCATGCCATTGGCAAAGGCAGAAACGCTCTTTAGCCAACTCTTAGGCCTCTTGCTTTCAAGCATTTCCTTCTTGTCGTATTCGGTCGCCTCTCCTATCAGTTTTTTGATATCCATACTTCCAGTTTTATTTATTTTCACAAATTTAATCTTTTCCTATGATGAACGACACAACCCGTCAAATTTTGTCGATTAAGACACTTTTCAAATTCCCAAAGTCTCTCAATAACGGGCTAAACAGGTCGTTTTTATATGAGTTTAGCCTATTATCTCGTACTTTTCCCGATTCCCCCAAGATTATTTCTATCAAAATCCCCGGTTTCCCCGAGATTTCAAGAAAATTTGCGACCGCAGTGCGGACGCAATTAAGAATTCTTCACCACATCATTCAACTTCAGGAGCCTTGAGTTGAACTCCATCTGCTGGGCAAGTGGGAAGGCATTGATATAGCGGTTGGTGATATTGCTGTCTACAGAGTGACCCATACTCTCGAAGTTCTATTCTTTCACCCACTGAATATGATTTTCGTACTTCTGACCACCTCTCTGCTTGTTATAGATGATTGAGAGTTGGTCAAACTTATCACGGAAGTATCCGTATGAAGCACTGCCGACGAGATATACTGCGTTGCTTGCGCCAAGGTCAATCAAAGCTTGTGAGAAGTCATGGAATGACTCAGGCTCAGAAGTCATAACCACAACGATTTCTTCACCCCTCTGGCAGATAGCCTTGCGAATTGATTTGCCCTTCGGTTCGTTCTCCACGAGCTTGCCATTGTCAACGAGTGGGTACTGACGGAAGAAATATCCGCCGGTCTCGGTTGCTTCCTCGAAGAGTGGTGAATTAGCTGCAACGCCAATGGTAATCTTTCCGTCGATGATACCGCAGTAGCCCTTCTTTGAAAGGCCCCATGCCTTCGGCTCTCCGGCCAGCACGAATGCTCCGTTAATCTTGCCGTTGTCTGCACGGATATCGGCGGCCTGAGTGGTGAAGATAACATTCTTGTCATTGAGATCAGGAGTGCCGATAAAGAGGCGTGGTTTTGCATTGTGAGGAATGTAGATATCAAGAGGTATATCGTTCACCGTCATTTCAATATGTTCGGTATATGCCTTTGATGAATCTTTGTAGTTGCCAAGTTTCTCCATTACCGGAATGGTTTCACTCATGGCAATAGTGTCACTGAGTTCGGTTTCATAGAAATCAGGCACAATTTCGTTGCGCCGGATATCAAATAGACGGACAGCAGCGAATATGACTCCTGAAATTATCAGGAGGATTGCGACGGCGTAGTACCATTTGAAGCCTTTCTTCTTCGGTTCTTCCGGAGAAGGCTTGCCGAGTACTCTCAGCTCATCATCCTGGATATTATCGTCAAGTCTAATCATGGTTTGTCCTTTCGATTGATTCTATATATGCCTTGAGCTTGGCCAGCACCTCTTTGGATGCAGACAGCTCGTGAAAACTACCGTGGAAGTCGCTCAGGATCAGCACCTGCTTAGTGACATCCACCAAGTATATATATTCGGTATTGATAATAAGGCTGCGACCTAGGCGCAAGAAGGTCATGCCTTCATCGCCAAGCTGATCGTTAATAGCGTCCTCGACCTGACCAAGCTGGTAAGTCACAAGACGAGATCTGCCATCAGAAGTCACCACATTGGAATAGTTTCCCTCTGATGACACATACATCAAACAATCTGCCGGTACACGTACCAGCTCACCTCCTTTAGATATGATGATTTTCTTGGCCACGGGGAAAACGATTGCAACACAAATTTATGAATATTTTTCGAGCGGACGATAGGAATCCTTTGCATATGTATGAAATGACTTGATAATGTATGAAATATTTCTCCGAACTTGCTCCATACATCTCAAGTATCACTCCATACATGCAGCTCAAAATCACTTGATTATAAGCATTTTTCATTGGAACTTTGCACCAGGAAATCAAACAAAACACACCATAATCATGAAGACAATCTACAAAGTCGGCATCGCCGTTTCTGCCTGGGCATTCATCGGGCTCGTCACCATTCCACCTATCGTTACAAGCTGCTCTTCCGACAATGACAAGATCGTAGAGAGGGCTACCGAATCCGGCCTTCTTCTCGGGGACGATTTGGTTGCAGTCAAAAGCTCTGACGGCAAAGTATCAATCAAGAACACCGCTACGGGAAAGGTCACCATTAAGGACATCAATCTCGATTGGACCACATCATCACCTAACGATTCGCTCTCGGTATATTGCACCGAGGGGAAGCGCGGATACTACAATGCATATACGGGCGAGATTGCCATACCGGCCCAGTACCGTCGTGCATGGGTATTCTCAGAAGGCCTCGCTGCTGTCCAGAAGAATGGAATGATTGGCTTCGTTGACCATAAGGGACGCACCGTCATTGACTTCAAATTCCCATATCATGGAAACCCTCTCAGTGAGTTCACCTTTAAGCATGGCCATTGTGTCGCTGCCGATACCACCGGCAAGTGCGGCGTTATCAACAAGCAAGGCAATTGGATCATCAAACCGGAATATGACAATGTGAGCGCCTACGAGGAATACGCCATCGTCTCAAAAGCGGGTGTGCGTATGCAGGTGGGTTATGACGGCAAGGTTCTCAACTCCTTTGTCCTCGATGATATCCAGCGTCTGACCTATACAGTCAAAGAGCGCTTCGAAAACCGTGAGGGTGAGATTGAATACATCGACAAGGAGATCGACACAGGGCTATTCTCCTACCGTGTAGGCGGCCGCTGCGGTCTCATGGATGCCAACTGCCATCGTCTCACAGAACCGCTCTACAAGTCGATCACAGCTGTGGATATGAACATGTTCAGAGCCACACTCATAGACTACTACTCAGAAGTTATTCTCAATGCCAAAGGCGTGGTAATGAGGTAATATGTACAAGCGGATTCTTACAATTATCCTGGTGTACATCCCTGCAGGGTTTGTGGTGGCCAGCGTCCTGCTGGTCACCCTCCTGAAATGGGTACCGGTCACAGTGACCCCACTAATGGTCAAGCGCAGCATTGAAAGCATCGGAGGGCCACATCGCCAGTTCCAACGCACATGGGTTCCTCTCGAGAGCATATCCAACAATATGATCTGTGCCGTCATAGCTGCCGAAGATCAGAAGTTCCTTCACCATCACGGCTTCGACTATGATGAACTTAGCAAAATGAAGCAGGAGCACATGTTTGACGGCACTCCGGTCCGCGGTTGTAGCACCATCAGCCAGCAGACAGCCAAGAACTGTTTCACCTTCTGCTCCCACACATGGCTCCGAAAAGGCATTGAGGCGTACTACACCGTCCTGATTGAATGGATATGGGGCAAAGACCGAATCATGGAAGTATATCTCAATGTTGCAGAGTTTGGCTCATACCTCTATGGTATAGAGGCGGCAGCACAGCGTTACTACTCTATCTCCGCTGCTGACTTGACACTTGCCGATGCGACTTCCCTCGTCTGCTGTCTTCCTAGCCCACTTCACCGCGACCCCGATTGGGTTAATCGTTATATGTCATCAAGACGAGCAGAGATAGCAGCTTCCTCACAACATGTAAAAATCCAATAGAATAAATCCCGAAATGAAATACTTAAACTTATCCCCACGTGCTGTACCAGCCGCAACTTCAAAGGGGGACACAAAGACCCCGATGGAGCAGGATACCCCGCACAGGATGGAAACGGCTCAGGCCGTCCGGCACAAGGCCAGGGTGGCGGAAAGCTGGGAGTGAAAGTGTATTAATACTTCCGCGCGATCCACATCTGAAGAAAGCGATCGGATACGGAGTACACCTTTGTCCTGCCTTCTATATGATAAGTGATCATCTGAAGTCTCAAAA
>CAMBRR010000024.1 GCA_945870315.1 uncultured Bacteroidales bacterium | reverse complement strand
CTTGTGCTGTGCACGAATTTCGTCTGCTGCTGGCTGCAAAAAATTTCTGGCTCAAGACGGAAAAATGAGGTCAACCGAAGCCTTCTTCTACTGTCACTAGCTTGAGAAATTACTTTAGCCACGATTCCAATTGTGCAATCTAGTATAAATATAATAGAACAGTTAGAGGTGGTGTAGTGCTATAGAAGCCGTTGTCTGTGGTGCAACTGTGGTGCAAAAAGGAAAAAGAAAAGAAGGTGACAAAGTCAGCTTCTTTTCTTTTGGTACCCGGAGCCGGGGTCGAACCGGCACATCCTTTCGGACATTGGTGTTTGAGACCAACGCGTCTACCGATTCCGCCATCCGGGCCTTTCGTGCATATTGCACTGCGATAGACTTTTGTAAGGGTTGCAAAGATATTGCAATTTATTGAATTATCCAAATTCGGATATAAAAATCAAATAAAAATGTATTTAAGAATGAAGATGGCAGCAAGAATGTACATTCCCGGAGAGAGTTTTTTGAACTTTCCGCACAGCAGGTTGATGAGCACATAGCTGATTGTTCCCATCAGGATACCATCTGCGATGGAATATGCCAGAGGCATTATGACTATGGTGATGAATGCAGGTATAGCCTCAGACAGGTCATCAAGTGGAATTTCCACAATGGGACTGAACATCATCAAACCAATTATTATCATCACAGGAGCAGTGGCAGCAGAAGGTATTGCAAGGAATATCGGGCTGAAGAAAAGAGCTATGGCGAAGCATATTGCTATGGTGAATGCCGTCAGGCCACTTCTTCCCCCTTGAGCCACACCTGACGAACTCTCTATGAAGGTGCAGGCTGCCGATGTCCCGAATATGCTCGATGCTATGGTCCCGAGAGAATCAGCAATGAATATACCTTTGATACGTTCAACTTTTCCATTGCTGTCCGCAAATCCTCCCTTGATGCAAAGTCCGAGTGCTGAACCAGTGAGTGAGAACAGGTCGATGAACAGGAAGGAAAGCACAACAATCAGCATATCGACAGTCAAGATTTCGCCCCATTGGAATTGCCAAAAAATTGGTTTTACGGACTGTGGCACGGAAATCAATCCCTGGTACTGGGTTATTCCCATCGGAATACCGATGATTGTCGTAAGCAGGATGCCGATGAGCATTGCCCCTTTGACATTTTTGATAACGAGTATTGATGTCAATAGCAGTCCAATCAGCGCCAGTAGAGCTTTGCCGTGCGTGATGTCGCCGAGCTTAATGAGTGTGGCGCTGTCGTCTATGACGATTCCTGCGTTTTGAAGTCCCACGAAGGCAATGAACAGCCCTATGCCTATGGACAATGACTTTTTGATTGTAGCCGGAATGGCGTCAATTATTGCTTCCCGTAAGTTTGTCAGAGTCAGCAACAACAGGATTATACCCTCTATCAGGACTGCAGTGAGGGCAAATTGCCAGGAATACCCCATTCCAAGGCAGATTGCAAACACGAAGAACGCATTAGAACCCATTCCGGGGGCTATTCCGAACGGCATTTTCGCCACAAAGGCCAATAGTAGCGTGCCGATTATGGATATCAGAGCGGTTGTGGTGAACATCGCCCCCTGGGGCATACCGAGCGAAGAAAACATCTGCGGGTTTACCGCTAATATATACGACATCGTCAGGAACGATGTGATTCCCGCAAAAATCTCAGTCTTGACAGTTGATTTCTGCTGATCGAATCCGAATAATCTTTTCAGCATCTTAAGAAAATTAGTGCTCCGGACGGGGATCGAACCCGTACGCCCATTACTGGGCAAGGGATTTTAAGTCCCTCTTGTCTACCAATTCCAACACCAGAGCCGGTTATAAACCGAAAAGTTCACAAAGTTAATAAAAATTCTTATATTCGCACAAATTTAAACAATAACTGATATGGACGAGAAGCTGATGAACAATCCTTATTATGCCAAGGCATTGGAATATATTCAAACCACAGACCTCAATTCCCTTCCTCTTGGCAAGCATTTGATTGACGGAGAGAATCTCTTCGTAAACATTGTCGATTCGGATATGAAAACCCCTCAGCAGGCAAGGCTGGAAGTCCACGACAAATATATTGACATCCAGATACCTCTCTCAAAGGAGGAGACTTTCGGCGTCAAACCTCGCAGTGCGTGCAAATTTCCTGTGGGTGAGATGAATGTTGAAAAGGATATTCTCTTTTATTCCGATCCGGTGGAAGAAACCATTACGGCAGGCATCGGCGAGGTTATCACATTCGCTCCAGAGATGGCTCACGCCCCGCTTATCGGCGAAGGTCGTATCCATAAGGCCATATTTAAAGTGAGAGTAAAATAATGCTCCGCTTCAGAAGACGAGGAAATTCTGTGCTCAAAAAGTACAAGGACGCGGTGACGGGCTGCAGATATGCTGAAATCTCGGATTTGAGTTTCATCAGTGATAAGCAAAGTTGTTATAATTGGCTTCAGCGTCACTGGCTTAGTTTTCGTTGCAAAAGAGCCTGCAAGAAAGCTGACCTTGTAGTGGCCCGTTCCAATGATGTGGCCGTGGGATTGGTCAGATATTATTTCGTCCCCAAGGCAAAGATAGTTCTTTCTCCTGCCAAGGATGCCCTATCCGACAAAGCAGAGTGAGGCTATGCTTATCCTGACTTGAGTTCCGAATATTGTCCTTAATGTCTTGAAACACTCGTAGGTGGTTGATCCTGTGGTGAATACGTCATCTATGACAAGTATGTGACGGATTCCCTCCGTGGAGACATTACTCTGTATGGCTTTTTTATTGATTGCAAAGGCACCCATTACATTGGCGTGCTTTTGTTCTATATTAAGCTGTGTCTGTGTGCTGGTTCGTTTTGGCCGCTGCAGGATGTCGGTGCGCATTGTTGCCCCTGGCAGACAAGATGCCACTTCTTTTGCAATGATTTCTGCTTGGTTATATCCTCTCCGGAATCTTCTGAGTCTGTGCAGAGGTACGGGGATGATGGTGTCAACGTCCTGAAGGTGAGCGCTTTTGGCAATCCTTTTACCGAGCATTATCCCGAAATACTTTCCAAGCGGAATGTTTCCTTCGTATTTCAGTTGGTACGGGATGTGGTTGTATGCGCTTCCTTCTTCGAAGTGCAGGAGGGCAGTGGCAAAGGCATAAGGCTCCCTGACCTGGTCTTGCAACTCCTTTTGTATAAGGGCGTTGAATCTGTCCGCCATTGGGTTCACTTCCCGTTTTTCATACAGGGTAAAAGGTAAATTGATGCCGCAGGAGATGCAAATGTGTTCCTCCTGCAGCACCAATGGCTTGGAACAAACTACGCAAGTCCGTGGGAACAGAAGGTCCCCGAGGCCTTTGTAGAATGTTAAAAATTTGCTCAAGATGTTGTTCGCCTTATAATTAGCAGTTCATTGCTCCACAGCAGTGGATGACCTGTCCGCTTACATATGACGAAAGGTCGCTTCCGAGGAAGAGAGCGACATTGGCTACATCTTCAGGTGTGCCGCCCCTGCGAAGCGGAATGGTTTTCTCCCACTCCTGGCGTACCTTCTCTGGAAGGGCGTTGGTCATATCAGTGATGATGAAACCAGGTGCGATGCAATTGGCGCGAATTCCGCGAGGGCCCATTTCTTTTGCAATGGATTTTGCAAGTCCGATAAGGCCAGCCTTGGAGGCGGAGTAGTTGCACTGTCCGGCATTTCCCGAAACGCCCACAACTGAAGACATATTGATAATGCTGCCTCCTCTTTGCTTAGCCATAATAGGTGTGCAGGCGTGGATGAAATTGAAGGCCGATTTGAGGTTTACTGTCAGGACAGCATCCCACTGTGCTTCAGTCATCCTCATCATAAGTCCGTCTTTGGTGATTCCGGCGTTGTTGACCAAGATATCGATGTGTCCGAATTCTTGCAGAATCTCATTTACGACATTGTGTGTCTGCTCGTAGTCTGCTGCGTTGGAGGCATATGCCTTGGCTTTCACTCCAAAAGCTTCAATCTCTTTTACAGTTGCTTCCGCAGCTTCATTGATTACCAGGTCAGTAAATGCGATGTCGGCACCTTCTGATGCATATTTCAATGCGATTGCTTTGCCTATTCCTCTGGCCGCTCCTGTGATAAGGGCGACTTTTCCGTTAAGAAGTCCCATTTTTCTTTTGTTGTTAGGTTTTACATAAACGGTCACAAAAATATCCAATCCCCTTTTAATGACAAAATATTATCGGTATTCTTTGGTCAAAAAACAGACATTGTGGCAAAAACTCATTTTTTGTGGTCAAAATAAATTATCTTTGCAGCCGTTTATATATATAATGACAGGATATGGCAAACGAAATCAGAAATCCGGAATTGTGGCGGGATGGTCGCTTGAAAATTGATTGGGTAAGGCATCATATGCCTCTTTTGAATTCACTTGAGGCTGAGTTTAAGGAAACTTTGCCTTTCAAGGGCTTGAAAATCGCCCTTTCGGTACATCTGGAGGCAAAGACCGCCTACTTGTGCGAAGTACTTGCAGCGGGTGGCGCCCAGATGTATGTCACCGGCAGCAATCCTCTTTCCACTCAGGATGATGTGGCTGCGGCTCTGGTTAAGGCCGGATTGAATGTATTTGCGTGGTACGATGCTACTCCTGAGGAATATCAGGCCCATATCCGTCGTGTTCTGGAGATTGGTCCTGCAATCATTGTGGATGATGGGGGAGACCTCGTGAATATGATGCATACTGAATTTCGTCATCTCCTGGGCGGAGTTATCGGTGGTTGTGAAGAGACCACTACAGGTATCCTCAGACTGAAGGCTATGGACAGGGCTCGCGAACTGGAGTTTCCTATGATGCTCGTTAATAATGCTGATTCCAAGCACCTTTTTGATAATCGATATGGTACAGGTCAGTCGGTTTGGGATGGAATCAACCGTACGACCAACCTGATTGTTGCGGGGAAAAATGTGGTGGTTGCCGGATATGGATGGTGCGGAAAGGGTGTTGCTTTGAGGGCCAAGGGGCTTGGTGCGGATGTAATCGTGACGGAGGTCGATCCTATCAAGGCGATGGAGGCTGTTATGGATGGTTTCAAGGTTATGAAAATGGAGCAGGCTGCCTCTTTAGGTGACATATTCATTACAGTTACAGGTTGCGATGGAGTCATTGTCAGGGAGCATTTCCTGAAGATGAAAGATGGTGCTATTCTTTGCAATGCCGGTCATTTTGACTGTGAAGTGGATGTCGCCTCTCTCAAGGCCATTGCTAAGTCTGCATCGCTTGCGAGGAAGAACATAATGGGTTATACTCTAGAAAATGGCAATAAGATATATGTGATTGCGGAAGGACGCTTAGTGAATCTTGCTGCAGGAGATGGCCACCCGGCTGAAATTATGGATATGTCATTTGCAATTCAGGCATTGAGTGCAAAATATCTGGTGGAGCATAAGGATGAAGTGCTTCGTGTCAAAGGTCAGATGATAAACGATGTCCCTAGGGAAATCGACCAGGAGGTGGCTCGCCGAAAACTTTCTTTCTGGGGTTGTGAAATCGATTCGCTTACTCCGGAGCAGCATCGCTATCTGTATGGAGACTAGGTGATAGGTTGGATAGAAATCTCGAAATATTGAGAAATTTACAAAAAAAATGATAAATTTTCCGTGAAAATGTTGCAAGTTCAAAAATAATTCGTACCTTTGCAATCCCGTTATGAAAACAACGGATATGCGGAAATAGCTCAGTTGGTAGAGCACAACCTTGCCAAGGTTGGGGTCGCGAGTTCGAGTCTCGTTTTCCGCTCTAAAAAAGGATGGCCAATCGGTCATCCTTTTTTTAGTTTATCCTTTGCAATAATTAGTCTTCGAGACCCCAGTCGCTGGCGTTGTAGGTGGATTTCGGCGCGTTAGGCACGTTGGAGAAATAGGTGAATCCGGTAATTTTCTCCAGATCTGAGATACTCATCAGCTCGCGGGAAGACGGCTTCTGCCCCTTGAGGCTATTGGTATGTGACCTTACAAAGGCGACGCACTGTAACTCATCAGCTGAACATTCAGTTACACTTTTTCTGGTATTTCCCTTTTTGGTACGCAGAACTGCATAATAATACATAGTAGGGAAGGCGACATCCTTTCGGCCCCCGAATGAAATTGTCTTCGGAGCAACGGTGTGTCCATATCCATCCGTATATCTTTTAAAATAGCAACCTACTACTTCGTAGAGGGTGTCGGCAGGAACCACGGTGTCGATAAAGTCTTCCAGCAGGTTCCATCCGCCTCCACCGGTGTTGAAGCCACTTGAAAGTTGTGGTGCGATGTTGGTATAGTAGAATACCTGCTTATTGGTTTCCACTGAAGATGTCCTTTCGGCGGAACCTAGCATATGGCCTTTGTTGCATTTGTCACCTGTATCTGTAGAACGATACTGAATATTTGACGGAATGTTAGGGTCTTTCTTGTATGCATTTGTCCTTTTGGTACTACCAACATACATCTTATGTCGTGGTGCGGCAACCCATACGGGGCAATGGTATTCACCGCTGTAGCAGACGGTGTAGTTGCGGGCCTTTTTGCCTTTAGGACCTTTTTCCCCTCCGGCACAGAGGTGGTATGCATAGTAGAGCTGGTTGCTTCCGTCAATAATGTTGTCGCTGTTGGTGTCCGTAATCAGTGGCAGTTCAAACCAACCGACTTCATTCTTGGTCTCCGGCTCCTCCCCTGGATTCTCTCCTGGATTCTCTCCCGGGTTCTCTCCCGGATTCTCTCCCGGATTCTCTCCTGGGTTCTCTCCTGGATCTTCCCCGGGTTTATCTTCGGGCTGTTCGGTGTTTGGATTGTCATTGTCATCCGGCAATTTTACACCGTCGCAGGCCGAAGCAATAATAAAAAGAGGGATAAGCAGTGTTATTAATCGTTTCATTTGGTCTTTACATTTGAATGGTTTAATTCGCAAATCGGAGACAAAGTTAGTATATTTGTCACCGTTTACCAAATAATAGGAACAATCGATGAAAATAGTATTTCTGGATGCAGCAACAATGGGTGACGCAGACTTCGCTCCCGTCGAAAAACTAGGCACCTTGGTTAAATATGATAACTCAACCCCACGAGAGGCCAAGGAAAGGGTGTCAGATTGTGATGTTTTGATTATCAATAAGATACAGGTGAATAAAGAATTGATTGATGCAGCTCCGTTTCTGAAACTTATCTGCGAAGCAGCGACAGGAGTCAACAACATCGACCTTGATTATGCCGCATCGAAGTCCATTCCCGTCAAAAATGCCATCGGTTATTCAACTGATTCCGTGGTTCAGACAACCTTTATGCACATACTTTCCCTCATCGGCCAGGCACCGTATTTCGATGACTGTGTCAAGTCCGGAAAGTATTCATCCTCAGGAATGTTTACGGACGTTACAGTGAATTGGACGGAACTCTCAGGAAAGACATTCGGAGTCATCGGAATGGGCAACATAGGCAGGAAGGTTGCTGCCGTGGCCGAGGCTTTCGGGATGAAAGTGGTCTATTTTTCCACTTCCGGGACATCTCATTGCAAGGATTATCCGAGTCTCCCGCTGGATGAATTCCTATCTGTCTGCGATATCATTTCCATTCACGCTCCTCTGAATCAAAGGACTATGGGACTTATTGGCGAGAAGGAACTTCAAAAGATGAAGCATAAATCCGTTTTGGTTAATATGGGCAGAGGCGGCATAGTCGATGAGGCTGCCCTGGCAAAGGCCTTGGATGATGGACATCTTCTCGGGGCTGCTCTGGATGTGTTCTGTCAGGAACCGCTACCTGCCGACAGCCCACTTCTTTCGCTGAAAAATCCACAACGGTTGAGGTTGTCACCTCATATTGCTTGGGCAAGCTCTCAAGCTAGGGAACGGCTTGTGGGACAGATTGCCGCCAATATTTCCGAAACTTTCGGTATCTAAGCAATCCTCATATTACTAACCGCAAAAGAAATCTAATCTATGAAAAGTATACTATCATTTTTCTGCCTGCGGCTTTTACTTGCTCTGTATGCAGTCAGGGTCAAGGCGCAGATTCATCCCCAGGAACAGCCAAAGCCGGCTGATCCCATTGTTTTTGATATGGGAATCAGACAGATTAGGAAGAATATGATGCCTGATTTCAGGTATAAATATGATGATTATCTTCAATACTCCCCGGCGGTTGTGATGTTTGGAATGAAGGCTTTCGGCTATCAGGGGCGCTCTTCTTGGGGAAGGATGCTTGTGAGTGACGCGTTTTCTGTTGCAGTTATGGCCGCTGTAACCAATGCCGTGAAGTATTCCGTACGACGGCTTCGACCGGATGAAACATCCAGAAATTCATTTCCTTCGGGCCATACTGCCACAGCCTTTATGGCTGCAACAATGCTACACAAGGAATACGGGTGGCGAAGTCCCTGGTTCAGCATAGGCGGGTATTCCGTTGCTGCCCTTGTCGGTGTGTCCAGGATAATGAACAACAGGCATTGGGCCACGGACGTATTCGCCGGAGGTGTCATAGGAGTCGGGTCCGTGCATCTTGGATATTTTCTCAGTGACTTGATATTCAAAGACAAACATATCAATAGCGCCTATGTCAAACCGGACATATTTGCATATGACCTGTCTCGATGTTATTATCAGGCCGGGCTGTGGTTTTCCAGAAGATTTGTGCTGGGAGGCGCATCCTTAAAAGAAAATGACATAGTCCCGACTGCTGGCAGTTCTGCCGGTCTTGGCCTGATGCTTCCTGTTGTTCCGAAGGCTGGTGTGGCCCTAAGGGGCAGTGCAAACCTTCTAGACTTCAATCAAAGTGATGTCAATATGTACAACCTTCTTGTCGGTGGATATTGGATGTACCCGCTTCGTAAGTTGGTGGAGTTTGACCTGAAGGCTCTTGTCGGCTATGACTGGAGTCGAATCGGCAACGGTGTCGATGTCGTTGCCCAAGCAGCTGTCGCCCTTCGCGCCGGGGAATATTTCCGCATCAAGGCTTTCGCCGAGTACGAGACCTTCGGCCTGAAGGCTGCGACCTATATCCACTCTGTCTCCCTCGGTCTGACCACCTCCTTCTGCTGGTAAACTGGACGATCTGGAATTTGACTTGGGTCAAAGTTTTTCTCATACTTTTTGCTGACCTTTGCATCGTAAACGATAGTTATGGAAAAACAAAGAGAAATCTGGATAGACTGGCTAAGAGTCATAGCCTGCTTTCTTGTAATGATGACACACAGTAACGAGCCTTTCTATCTGGGAGGCGAAGGCTCGCTGATCCTGACGAAGGCTGATGCTATCTGGGTGGCCGTCCTGAATGTATTGCCCCGAGCCAGTGTTGCGCTTTTTGTGGTGGCTTCCAGCTACTTGCAGTTTCCTCTGCACTACCCCACAGGCGAATTCTTCCGCCGCAGGGCGGTACGCATACTGATTCCGTTCTTCATTTGGACGGTAGTCTACGCCTTGGTCTGGGGTGAGCCTGTGCAAAATTTCAAGGACCTGCTGCTGAACTTCAACTATGCGGCAGGGCATCTGTGGTTCGTCTACATGCTCATCGGCCTGTATCTTATTATGCCGATTCTGTCCCCGTGGGCCGAAAAAGTTGGGAAAAAGGAGTTGCAGGTATATCTGGGCATCTGGCTTTTCACTACCGTCATCCCGCTTGTCCGCCAGTGGGCAGGCGGAGCCGCCCCCGTCATTTACGGGCCGTCAGGAATACCTAATGCCGCCAAGTATCCGCTCTGGGGAGAGGCCAGCTGGAATACCTACGGGGTTTTCTACTATCTGAGCGGCTTCGTGGGCTATATGCTGCTGGGACTGTATTTCAGGAAGTTCGTAGGGGAACTGTCTTGGAAAAAGACGCTTGCCGTCGCTCTTCCCCTCTTCTTCGGAGGTTTCGCTATTTGCTCGCTTGGTTTTCTCAGCCGTGTGTGGGCGGACTGTCACGGAGTGTTCCCCATCGAAGGCCCCGTGGGACTCGCCGCTTTATGGGAAGGCCCGTGGCTCAACGACACCTTAGGGGTTGCGCTAATGACCATCGCCTGGATTCTTGTTTTGCGTAAAACCAAGGGAGAAGGCTGTTTCTACAAGAATATCATCCTGCCGGTCTCGAAGGCCAGTTACGGCATATATCTGAGTCACATGCTGCTTCTGGGCATTGTATCGGCCTGGCTGCGTTCCGGACTTGGCCTTGGTGCGAACGGTGCTCTCGGTATCTGGACGACTCCGGTGCAGGTTATTGGAACCGTCCTTCTCTCATATTTTGGAGTCGCCCTCTTCTGCGTCTTGGTGCAGCGTATACCCAAGGTTGGGAAATGGGTGATTGGATGAAAAAAGACAAATCCTCAATTTTGAAGATTTGTCTTTTTTTCGCTCCTGAACCAGGACTTGAACCTGGGACCCTCTGATTAACAGTCAGATGCTCTAACCAACTGAGCTATTCAGGAATATTTGTCCGAAACGTTTTCTTTTCGTTTGGGATTGCAAAGGTAGACAAAATTTTTATACCTCCAAACTTTTTTCGCAAAATTTATCATTATTTTTTATGCAACACATTTTTTTATAAATTTGCGTGTTTGTATTCAAACATCTAAAAACTCAACGCTATGGATGTCGATTTGCTGTCAAAGATGGTCAAGGAGTTGATTCTTGATTCTGATGAAGTTGTTCTGCCGGGTCTGGGCGCCTTCAGAGCGGAGATAGTGCCTGCGTCTTTTTCTGATAAAGGTTATACTATCAATCCGCCGTATAGGCGTATGTTTTTCAGGTCCAAGCCTGACCAGGGTGATTCTTTGGCACTTTTCTATGCTTCATCCAATAATGTCAGTGTTGAAGTTGCCTCGCGGATTATTCGGGATTTCGTCTCCGACCTCCGTTCTGTTTTGTATGAACGTAAAACGGTTATTCTGCCGGGCCTTGGCCGGCTCAGGGCTACGAAGGAGAACAATGTTTTCTTTGTAGCTGATGAAAATCTGGATATTTATCCGGAGGGGTTTGCCCTTGAGGCGATTTCCTTGAAAAATCACGTGCAGACCAGGGAGGAAGTTTCGGCAGCGGTGCAGGGCCTGGCAGATATGCTTGATATCAAGGCTCCGCAGGAGGCATCTCAGGAGGAGCCGCAGGAAGCCGCGCAGGAAGCTCCGCAGCTCGATCCCGAGCCTGTGGCGGCAGAAGTGGACGCCGAACCTGTAGTAGAGGAGGCTGTCCCAGCAGAAGCAGAAATAGCAGAAACTGAATCAGTTGAAGCCGGGACAACCGATATAGCCGAAGCTGTCGAGGAAACACTTCCAGAAGAAACGGAGACAGTAGAAGCTGTCGAGGAAACACTTCAAGCAGAAACCGATACAGCAGAAACTGTCGAGGAAACACTTCCAGAAGAAACGGAGACAGTAGAAACAGTTCCAGTCGAGGAATCAGTTGTGGAAACAGCCGAGGAATCAGTTGTGGAAGAACCATCGCCTGTCGTTGAGGAGTTGGAGCCAGAACCCGAGCCGCAGCCGGTGATGAAGAAGTCGCCGTGGAGGATTGTGTTGAAGGCAGCGTTGTGGACATTGGCGACATTGGTCGTTGTTGCAGGCCTGTTTTTTGCTTTGTCCCGCTTTGCCCCGCGCTTGATTGACCGTCTGCTGTATTCGGCAGAAGAATTGGAAATACTATACCATCAGGACGCGAATATGCGTTAGTATATTCATCGATGATGCAGGTTATTATTTGAGGATTCTTAAATATTTGCACACAAATTTACCAAGTAGAAATGCAAGATAATGTAAAATATACGGAAAAGATAGTCATTCCGTGCTATGATACGGACTGCCATTGGCGTTTGAAACCGGTATCTTTTATGAACTATGCTCAGGAAGTGGCCAACCGCCACGCCACCCTTATCGGCTTCGGCTATGACGACCTGATAAAATCGCAAACCGCCTGGGTGCTGTCCAGAATGCATATTATTTTCAAAAGAATACCCCTCTGGCGGGATAAGGTGACATTGTCCACCTGGCACAAAGGTCTGGAAAGACTCTTCTATCTGAGAGATTTCAGAATGACGGCGGAAGATGGCCAGGATCTGATTGTCGGCACGACGTCCTGGGTGGTACTGAATCTGCAGAACCGCAGGATGGTCCGCGATCCTCACCTTCTGGACGAAGATACTAAAAATATGGAAAATGCCATCGAAACGCCATGTGACAAAGTCCAGATGCCAAAAGACGCGTCTCCAACATTCGTCCGTGACCACCAGGTCTCATATTCAGATGTGGACATGAACGGTCACACCAATAATGCAATGTATGTACAATGGGCTATGGATGCGATAGACTATGCCCTGACTTCGGAAAAGGTTCTGGCGGAGTTGCGCATCAGCTTCAATCATGAAACCCGCCCCGGACAGACTGTATCTCTATGGCATCTTGTAAGGGAAAACGGTAATATTCATATGATTGAAGGACGAACTTCGGAGGCTTCAGCCTTCTGTGTGGAATTTACATTTGCAGACTCCTCAGATGATAGAACTGATTTATCCATATGACCAGGTAGTCCCGACCCTGCCTTCTCCGACAGCCCGCGACGTGAATAACCCGCCTGTGGGTGTTGAGTTCTTCCCTGTTGTGGAACCAAACGGGCTTGTCCTCGCACGCTCCCGGAGAGAATACTGCCATAGCGGTTCAAAACTTTTGCATCCAGTTGTTCATATACATATAATAGACAGATATTCAAGGATTTATCTCCAGAAAAGGTCGATGTCCAAAGATATTCAGCCAGGTAAGTGGGATACCGCTGTCGGAGGCCACGTCAGGTACGGAGAAACACTGATGGATGCTCTTTACAGAGAGGCTTCGGAAGAGTTGTCTCTGACTGAGTTCAATCCCATTTATCTCAAATCCTATGTGTTTGAGTCCGAGATAGAAAAAGAACTTGTCAATGTCTTTGCCGTCGTAGGCTCATATGCTCTTCAACCTGATATGGATGAAGTGGATGAAGGAAGATGGTGGCCTGTGGAAGAAGTTGATGCCACCCTAGGCAAAGGAATATTTACACCCAATTTTGAACAGGAATATAGGCAGATGCGTACATCATTGCTGTCTCTGTTATAAATTACCAAATGAAACTGATAAGTAAAATTCGATAGTATGGCAAATAGTTCAAAAGTGGCCCGTATCGTACTTTATGTACTTCTTTCGCTTGTTGTTGTAGTAGCCCTGGGCCTGGGTTTCGCAGCAAGGTATATGCTTAATTTCTCGCTCGCTCCGGATCCGAACAGGAGTGATGTGGACAGCGCCTACGCCCTTCTCTATGAGAGATTTCCTGATATGAAACCTTGGGTGGACAGTGTTTCTTCCAACGGGATTCTCCGTGACACCTTCGTTGTGATGCCTTCCGGAGAAAGACACCACGCCTTGTATATGAAGGCTGACAATGCTTGTGGACGGACGGCAGTCTTTGTTCACGGCTACAAGGACACAGCTGTCAAATTCCTCTATTTCGCAAGAATGTACAACCGCGACCTTGGTTACAATGTCCTGCTGCCTGAACTCCATGCTCACGGACTCAGTGAGGGAGATGCAATCCAGATGGGCTGGAAGGATGCCGATGAAGTTCTTGAGTGGATAGAAATTGCCCGCGACATATTCCATAACGATAATTATCCGGACAAGATGATTGTTCACGGGGTATCGATGGGAGCCGCCACCACGATGAATGTTTCAGGAAAAGTGGTTCCGGACTATGTCAATGCCTTCATCGAGGATTGTGGCTACACATCCGTCTGGGACGAATTTTCAATGCAGCTCAAGGAACTGTTCGGACTTCCGTCTTTCCCTCTGATGAACTGTACAAACCTTCTGTGCCGTATGAAATACGGATGGGACTTTGCTGAGGCATCACCTCTGAATTCGGTAGCAAGATGTGAGAAACCTATGCTCCTGATTCACGGAGATGACGACACCTTCGTTCCAACTTCTATGCTCCAGCCTCTGTATGATGCAAAGCCGGAGCCGAAGCAGATGTATCTGGCTCCAGGTTCAGAGCACGCCCGTTCCTATAGGGATCATCCTGAAGAATATACAAAGATTGTGACCGAATTTCTTGAAAAATGGAATAAATAAGTCCTGAAATGCACACAAGAGAAGAAAAACT
This sequence comes from uncultured Bacteroidales bacterium, assembly GCA_945870315.1. Lineage (GTDB taxonomy): Bacteria > Bacteroidota > Bacteroidia > Bacteroidales > UBA932 > Cryptobacteroides. The sequence goes on along the minus strand of CAMBRR010000024.1, from coordinate 14,661 downwards.
GGAAGCATTCGGAAGAATCCTTGACATTCTGGATGAACTTCGCGAAAAATGTCCCTGGGACCGCAAGCAGACCAATGAATCTCTGCGCCCACAGACCATTGAAGAAACATATGAACTGAGTGATGCTATTCTCAAGGCAGATTCACACGAGATTTCAAAGGAACTCGGAGATGTGTTGCTCCACGTCCTTTTCTATGCCAAGATTGGCGAGGAAAAACAAGAATACGATATCGTGGATGTCATCAATTTCCTGTCTGATAAATTGATATATCGTCATCCCCACGTATTCTCATCATCCCAGGTTGGCACGGCCGAAGAGGTTGTCAAACAGTGGGAAATGCTCAAGACAAAGGAGAAGGATGGCAACAAAAGGGTTCTTTCCGGGGTTCCGGACACCCTGCCGCCACTTCTGAAAGCCTACAGGATGCAGGATAAGGCAAGGGGAGTAGGTTTCGATTGGGAGAAGAAGGAGCAGGTCTGGGACAAGGTCAAGGAAGAAATGAATGAATATCAGGCTGAATTGGACGCTATGGACCAGGCAGGGACTCCAGAGCAGCAAGCCCAGGCAAAGTCTCGTGCGGAGGAAGAACTCGGAGACTTTTTGTTTGCCACGGTCAACGCTGCAAGGCTCTACGGCCTCAACCCGGATACGGCGCTGGAGCGAACCTGTGCCAAGTTCAAACGCCGTTTTACCTACCTGGAAGAGCATACTATCCGTCAGGGCCGGAATCTTAAGGATATGACTCTTGCCCAGATGGACGAAATCTGGGACGAAGCAAAAGCAAAGGGTTTGTAGTTTATGGATGAGACCGAGGTAACAGGATTCTCCCCGGCACCATGGCAGGAACGTACGCGGATGCTGGTAGGGGAGAGGATGCTTGAGCTTTTCGCCAGAAGCAGGGTGGCTGTAGTCGGAGTCGGAGGCGTAGGTGGGTATGCAGCGGAAATGCTCGTCAGAGCAGGCGTGGGGCATCTGGTCATAATGGACAGCGACGATGTTTCACTCTCCAACAAGAACAGGCAGCTGCTGGCACTGGATTCCACAGTTGGCAAGCCAAAGTGCGATGTCCTTGCCTCTAGGCTCCTGGACATCAATCCTGCCTTGGATATTGTCGTCATAAAGGAATATCTTGAGACGGACAAAGCGGGAGATTATTTCTCCGGTATGAAAATAGATTTTCTGGTGGATGCGATAGACACGCTTTCTCCGAAACTCTCCCTCATAAAATATTGTATGGACAATTCCATCCCCCTGGTATCGTCTATGGGTGCAGGTGCCAAGTTTGACGCTACCAAGGTCCGTCTTGCAGACATCTCCAAGTCCTATAACTGCCCTCTTGCATATATAGTCCGCAAGAGGCTCAGACATATGGGTATAAGCAAGGGCTTCAAGGTCGTGTTTTCGGAGGAGTTGCCAGACAGGGATGCCATTGTGAGTCAGGAAGATCGTAACAAGAAGTCGCAGGTGGGGACAGTGTCATATATTCCAGCCGTTTTCGGCTGTGTATGCGCCCAAGCTGCAATCGGGCACCTTATGGCTACTTTGGAGGATGTTGACTGATATTCAAATCTTTTTGTTAATTTTGCAGGCATTTTTAAGGGACATAAGATGAGCGCATATACAGTCAAAGAGGTTTGCACAAGAGCGGACATCAAAAAGTTCATCACTTTTCCTGATGAACTTTACAGAGGGTGTGAATTCTATGTTCCTCCGCTTCATAACGGTCAGGAACACGAACTTATGCATTCTCCGTCATTGGAATATTGTACGAGGAAGATGTGGCTTGCCTATGATGAGAATGGGAGAGTAGTCGGAAGAATATGTGGGATAATCAATCCTCGCTACAATGAAAAATATAATGTGAAAAGGGTTAGGTTCGGCTGGTTTGATTTTGAAGACGATGCCGCCATAGCCAGGGAGTTGATTGATGCCGTAGGCAGATGGGCTGCCGGGCAGGGTATGGATGAGATCCACGGACCGTTGCAATATACTACGATGGGCCGTCAGGGTATGCTGGTTGATGGATTCGACAAATTGTCACCTTTCAGCTGCCTGTACAATTATCCATATTATGTCACCGCAATGCAGGAGATGGGCTTTGAGAAGGAGTGTGACTGGATTCAGTACCGTATGCCCGCCGACCAGGGAGTGGACCAGAGGATGAAGTCCATTGCCCACAGAATGTTGGAAAAGTACAAACTGAAGGTTGCAGATTTTGATGAACTCAAAAAGGACAGGAACAATTTCAGAAGGTTCTTCCGGACCTACAATGAATGTTTCGATGGCAAGGTATATAATTTCGTACCTTTTACCGACGCTGAGATTGAGGACGAAATAGACCAGATAAAGATGATTCTGGACAAGAGACTGTGTTGCGTCTTGACCGACCAGGATGATGAAATAGCAGCTTTCGGGATATCAGCTCCGAGTATGTCGGAACCTATGCGTAAGGCAAAGGGAAGAATGTTTCCTTTCGGCTGGTTCCACATCCTCAGGGGTATGAGGAATTTTGAAAATATTGACCTTATGCTCAACGGCGCAGCTCCAAAGTGGCAGCATACGGGCATATCCTCTGTATTTCACTGCTTTATGGCAGACCAATACAAGGCTTGCGGAGCCAAATGGGCGATAGCCAATCCTCAGATAGAGACCAATACTGCGGTAAATGTTTGGGAGCGTTATCAAAATGAACTGTGGCTCAGGCGCAGGTGCTGGATAAGAAAGATAAACAAATAGATATATGGCAGATAATTCACTATTGGAGAAGGTGTTGGGCCTTCAGGAAAAATATGAGTCGCTGCAGGCTCAACTCTCCGATCCGGATGTCATCTCGGATATGAAGAAGTTCGTTCAGCTGAACAAGGAGTACAAGGAGTTGTCTCCGATTATCAAGGCAGGGAATACCTACAAGAAGATGATCGAGGACTATGAGATGGCAAAGGAAATACTTGCTACTGAGAAGGATGAGGACTTGAGAGAGATGGCGAAGGAAGAGATTGCGCAGATAGAGCCACAGCTTCCGCAGATGGAACAGGACATCAAGCTGCTCCTGATTCCTGCCGATCCTCAGGACAGCAAGAATGCCATTATGGAGATTCGCGGAGGTTCAGGTGGTGACGAGGCCGCAATTTTCGCCGGCGATCTTTTCCGTATGTACAGTAAATATTTCGAGCGTCGTGGATGGAAGTACGAGGTTACCAGTCAGAGTGAAGGAGCTGCGGGAGGTTTTAAGGAAATCATCCTCAAAGTAACAGGAGACGGAGTGTATGGCGTGTTGAAATATGAGTCAGGTGTACACCGCGTCCAGAGGGTACCTCAGACGGAAACGCAGGGCAGAGTGCATACGTCAGCCGCATCGGTTGCCGTCCTTCCTGAGGCTGACGAATTCGATATTGAGCTGAATATGAATGATATCCGAAAGGATACCTTCTGCTCTTCAGGACCTGGAGGACAGTCTGTGAACACCACCTATTCGGCTATCCGACTCACTCACATTCCGTCCGGAATCGTAGTTCAGTGTCAGGACGAAAAGTCCCAGCTCAAGAACTTTGACAAGGCTCTTGCAGAACTCAGGACCAGGCTCTACAACATGGAATATGAGAAATATCTGAATGAGATTTCAGCCAAGAGGAAGACTATGGTATCAACGGGAGACCGTTCTGCGAAGATTCGTACATACAACTACCCTCAGTCCCGTGTGACCGACCACCGTATCAATTATACGATGTACAACCTGCCTGTATTTATGGACGGCGATATCCAGGAAGTTCTTGACCAGCTGCAGATTGCAGAGAATGCAGAGCGTCTCAAGGCGGCAGAATAATTAGAAATCAATAGGCTCAAGTATGGGAAGTTCTCCTGTGAAGTAGGTCAGGACATTTTCCGTATAAGTCTTTGTAACCGGTAGCGGCGGAATTGTCTCGTTTTCAAGATCGAGTATATATCCGTCGCTTTCTTTTCTCAGTACCTTCACCTTGGACATGTTTACGATGTACTTGCGGTTTGTCCTAACCAGCGAGGTGCCCAGGAATTTCTCCTCGACTGACCTTAGCCTGCATCTGATAAGGTATTGTTGCATCTCGCCCTTATTGTCTGTGTACCATACTTTTATATAGTTGTCACAGGATTCAATATAGTATAGATTGTCGAAACTTAAGGAAAGCTTCAGTGAGCCGCTGTTGTCGAAAAGAGTTATTTTCTTCGTCTGCGGTTTCACCACCTCATCGGTAACTACATTGTCGTAATTCATCAGACGAATGATTTCATTCTTGTCTATTATTGCAAAATACATTGCGGAGATAATGTACGGTACCCCAAGTGCAATGGCTCCGTAGAGAAGGGCCCTGCTGAACACCACCAAGGCCGATTCATTTCCAGGAGAGGTCAGTCCAATTGTGAAAGCCGTATACATACCGCATATGGCTATTATCTCAAGACAGCACCATATTATATAAGTAACATAGGTCATCTCGAACAGTTTTTTGGTTTTGTACATGACCACTCTGCTTCCGATAAGAAGGATTATCGCCGCCACGACAAATGCAACGGTCAGAAGGAACATCACCGAATCTCCAAGCCTGAACCACGCAGTGTCGGAGAACGGAATATATATATTGAGGAACACTATCGCAAACAGAACGGAAAAAGTGATGGTTCCTGTAAGTTGATATTTGCCCAGTAGGTAGTCTGGCAATTTGGCTTTAGACATCTTTCAGTTCGGTTTTAGTCGCAGCAAAAATAAAAATTTTTACCACAAATATCAAAATATCGCCACGAAATCCCCTCCTGCCCCCAATCTCGACCTTAAAATCCCGACACTCGCCACAATCATTTTTTTTATTTATTCTGCAATGGTAATTTTGCCAAGACGAATAGGAAAAATCTAATGAATAGAAAATAGTTGTAGTATGAAAATTAGTGGGACCGGAAGTGTTCTTCCAAAGAAAATTGTTACCAACGATATGCTCTCTGAGTTTCTCGACACCAGTGACGAGTGGATATATCCGAGGACTGGAGTGAGGAGCCGTCACGTCATCTCCGATGAGAGGCTTGAAGATATGGCAATCGAGGCCTCGAAGAAAGCATTGGCGGATGCCGGCATCAATGCATCCGACCTTGACTATATCATTTGCTCCAATGTCGTGAATGAATATATAACTCCGCAGTTGAGCTGTATCATCCAGGGCGGAATCGGCGCGACCTGTCCTTGCATAGACATCAATTGCGCTTGTGCCGGATTCATCTATGCCCTGCAGATTGCGGAGTCGTTCTACAGGTCCGGATTTGTAAAGAATGTCCTGATCGTTAGCGCTGAGGAACCAACCAGAATGACAGATTGGACCGACAGGAGAACTTGTGTGCTCTTCGGTGACGGAGCTGGTGCCGCCGTTCTCACCCCGGGCGATAATATCAAAGGTTTCAGTATGTCAGCAGCCAGTGCAACCGACAAACTCTACCAGATTCGCACTCTCCAGCCGACTCCTTACATTACCAAGGAAGAAAAGGATGTCCCTTTGCAGATGAAGGGGCAGGATGTGTTCAAGTTTGCAGTAAAAGCTTCAAGTTCAGACATCACCAAACTCCTCAAGAACAATTCACTTGAGGCCTCAGATGTGGATTATATCCTTCTCCATCAGGCAAATAAAAGGATTATAAACACTATCCGAGAATTCCTGGACCAGCCGATGGAGAAATTCCCAGTCAATATCGAGGACCACGGCAATTCCTCAAGCAGCTGCTGCCCGATTCTGCTGGACGAGTGCAACCGCAAGGGACTTTTCAAGGAAGGGGATAAAGTTGTACTGTGTGCCTTCGGTGCCGGGTTCGTTTCCGGAGCCGTGTTGCTGGAATGGTAAATTTAAAAATGGCTATATTTGCAGCGAAACTTTATTTAAATTGGAACTAAAACCAAATCATATTATGATAAAAAGTAGAATATGTGAAATGCTCGGAATCAAGTATCCGATATTTCAGGGCGGTATGGCCTGGGTTGCTGATGCATCCCTTGCTGCGGCTGTTTCCAATGCCGGAGGCCTGGGACTTATCTCCTCTGTCAATGCCGGTACAGAGGCCGTAAGGGCTGAGATTCGCAAGTGCAAGGAACTGACAGACAAGCCTTTCGGCGTCAATATTATGCTTCAGGCTCCCAATGCCGGCGAAATTGCCCAGATGGTTGTTGAAGAGGGAGTAAAGATTCTTACGACAGGTGCCGGATCTCCGGCTCAATATCTTCCAATGTGGAAAGAGGCCGGTATAAAAGTCATACCAGTGGTGGCATCTGTAGCGCTTGCTCTCAAGATGCAGGCTGCCGGTGTGGATGCCGTAGTTGCGGAGGGTGCTGAATCCGGAGGACATGTCGGTGAATTGCACACTATGGCACTGATCCCTCAGATTGTGGATGCTCTTGAAATCCCGGTCGTGGCAGCAGGAGGTATATGTGATGGCAGGGGAGCCGCTGCTGCCTTCCTTCTAGGAGCTGACGGAGTTCAGGTCGGAACAAGATTCCTCGTCGCAGACGAGTGTACTGTTCATCAGGAGTACAAGGACAAAATCCTGAAGGCTACCGACATTTCTACAATTGTGACCGGAAAGACTCTCGGTCACCCAGTCCGTTCTCTCAAGACTCCTTTCTCCAAGTCTTTTGCCAAGATGGAGTCAGATCCGTCCGTTACACCTGAGGAAATTCTTGCATTCGGAACTGGCGCCCTCAGGAAGGCTGTCAAGGAGGGAGACCGCAACGGAAGTTATATGGCCGGTGAGTGTGCCGGTATGGTCAAAAAGGCGGAGCCTGCCAAGGATATAGTTGAGGATATCATCCTCGGTGCTGAAAAGTACATCCGTGAGGCTAGCCAGAAATTATTGGCGTAATTAACCTAATTATTTATGAATTCTGTAAAACGAGTAGTAGTGACCGGTTTGGGAGTCGTATCTCCGGTCGGAAACAATGTTGAAACTTATTGGAAGAACATATTGGAAGGCGTCTGCGGGATTGACTTCATCAAGGCTTTCCCTACCGATGACCTTCCGGTAAAGATTGCCGGTGAAGTCAAGGACTTCAATCCTGCTGATTATTCAATAGAAGCACCTTTCGCAAGGAAGCAGGATAAGTTCACTGTTTTCGCAGTTGCTGCAGCTTATCAGGCAATGCAGCAGTCCGGACTTGATTCTTCCGAGGAAGGGAATATCGACCCGTTCAGACTTGGAGTATATGTGGGTTCCGGAATCGGTGGATTCACAACCCAGTACAGGGAGACGGAAAAGATGATTTCTGAGGGCGCAAAGTGGATATCTCCGCTTTTCATCCCTACTATGATTTCCAATATTGCGGCAGGTAACATAGCCATCAGGAACAATGCCTGTGGCCCTTGCCTGCCTGTGGTGACTGCCTGCGCAACCTCAACCCACGCCGTAGGAGAAGCCTACAGGGCCATCAAGCACGGTTATGCCGATGCCATCATCGCGGGAGGAGCAGAAGCTTCCACCATTCCGCTTGGAATAGCAGGCTTTGCCAATGCAAAGGCTTTGTCCAGAAGCGAAGACCCTAAATATGCATCCCTTCCGTTCAATAAAAACAGGGGAGGCTTTGTAATGGCAGAAGGAGCAGCAATCCTTGTACTTGAAGAATATGAACACGCCAAGGCTCGCGGTGCCAACATCCTTGCGGAAGTATGCGGTTACGGCAATACCTGCGATGCCCACCACGTGACTGCCCCTCGTCCTGATGGCAAAACCCAGGCAGCTGCAATCAAGATGGCTTTGGACGAGGCCGGATACACATCTTCCGACAATCTGTACATCAATGCCCACGGAACTGGTACGGCACTTAATGATGCTTCCGAGACAGCTGCCTTCAAGATTGCCCTCGGGGAAGATGCATACAAGGTTCACATCAGTTCAACCAAATCAATGACCGGCCATATGCTTGGCGCTGCGGGAGCAGTAGAGGCGCTTACCTGCGTACTCGCCCTGAAGGACGGCATAGTGCCTGCAACCATCAATTTGGATGAACCGGATCCGGAATGTGACCTTGACTATACTCCGAACAAACCTGTCAAGGCTCCGCTCACGATAGCGATTTCTGATTCCCTCGGTTTTGGCGGACACAACGGCTGTGTCGCCTTCAGAAAGATTTGAGATGAGTGTACTTTAACTTATATATATGGATAGAGAAGAATTGAAACAGTACCTGCCTCACAGGGAGCCTATGCTCCTGGTGGATGAGGTTGAGATTGATGCGGATGGAATTGCACACGCCAAGTACCGTATCAAGGAAGACGAGTTTTTCTGCAGGGGACATTTTCCGGGCAATCCGGTTGTTCCCGGAGTGATTCAGTGTGAGATTATGGCACAGAGCTGCGCCCTTCTTGTAAAGGATGAAATCAAGGGAAAGAACACCCTCTATGCCGGAATCAACAATGTAAGGTTCAAGAATGTGGTTCGCCCAGGAGACCTTTGTGAGATTACTGCAAAACTGGTTGACCGCAGAGGACAACTTTTCTTCTGCGAGGCTGTTCTGAAGGTTGACGGCAAACTCTGTTGCAAGGGAGAACTCTCGTTCGCGCTCGTAGAAAAATAGAAACTATTTTTTAGATTTTTTGTGGTGGTGCAGCTTGTTGTAAGTTTGCACCACCATTTCGTCTGACATAATGTATGGTACGGCAATAGCGTCCAATACAGCACTCACAAATGGAAACAGCATCGTGAAGGAGAATACCATTTCGCTATGGAACTTGAAGAAATCCACGCCTAACCATATCTGAAAACCAATCTGGAGCAGGGCGGCAATCACACACACCCTCATCTGAAGAAACCTTACCTTGGCACAGGCAAGTGCCGCTACCTGGGCGGTGAACAGCATTATCAGCATTATCAGATATGGAGTCTTTTCGTGATATCCGACAGTGATTTCAGTCCCGCCGGCTCCTATGATGGTCGCCATATTGCAAAAGAACATCGAGCCTGTCAGTATGGTGGCAATTCCTATGAAAAGTATTTGTATTCTGGTCCACATATTCTTTGAAATTTGAAAAAATCAGCGCAAAAATAGGAAAATTCAAAGATAAAATCTAAATTTCGGTTTTCATTTCAATTCAAGATATTATGAGAATAGCAGAATCAGAACTTATAATCAATGATGACGGATCGGTTTTCCACCTTCATCTTAAACCGGAAGAACTTGCCGATACTGTCATCCTAGTTGGAGATCCCGGCAGAGTGGATATGGTTTCTGAATATTTCGAGAACAGGGAGTTCAGACACCAGTCCCGTGAATTCGTCTCAGTGACAGGTACTTATAAAGGAAAGAGGATGACGGTCCTTTCCACTGGTATCGGAACTGACAATATCGACATCGTTATGAACGAACTGGATGCCCTGGCCAATATTGATTTCTCCACCCGCGAAGTCAAGCAGCAAAAACGCTCTCTAAACATCCTGCGTATTGGAACTTCGGGAGCCATCCAGAAAGATATCCCTCTTGGATCTTTCGTCTTTTCCCATATTTCTGTAGGATGCGACGGGCTTATGAACTGGTATGCTGACAGAGACTCAATAGCCCTTACAGGCATAGAGGAAGCCTTCAAGCAGCACACCAACTGGAACAGGCACCTGCCCGATCCATATTTCGTCCGTGCCGGGCAGAAGATGATCGACTTGTTCAAGGATTGCACCATCAAGGGAATGACAATTGCGGCATCTGGCTTTTACGGCCCTCAAGGCAGGGTTTTGAGAATGCCGCTTGCAATGCCGGATATGCTGGAAACTTTCGAGTCTTTCAACTATGAGGGAGAGCGGGTTACAAACTTTGAAATGGAGGGCTCGGCTGTTGCCGGAATCGCTTCCCATCTTGGACATAATGCAGGAACCGTCTGCTGCATCATAGCGAACAGGCATATCGGAACCAGCAACCCTGATTATAAGCCTCAGGTGAGAAAACTCGTGGAATTGGCTCTGGACAGGCTTGCCACCCTTTAGAGCCTTTTAGAGCCCTGTAGAGTACGGCATCTGCCCTCTATCATTCTCTATGATACCGGAAACCGGTCAGACGGAGTATTTCCGTTTGGCCGGTTTGCCTATTATCTGAATATCTATGCTTTCGATATTGTAGCCTCTGAATCTTTTCTTTCCAAGCCTGGCCTTGATGATTTCCATCAAGTCGTCATCAATTACATCCTTATACAGATGATTATCAATGTCATAGAGATGGATATGGTCAAAATTGTTGACGTCGAAATACATTTTGTTGTTTGCGCTCAGCCGATATTTGTATATCCCGAGCATTGACATCTGGGAAAGAATGTTGTAAACGGAGGCGGCAGTAATTTTTACGCCGATTTTTTCGATGTATTCAGACACCATATCTGCAGAAGCATGTCCCAAATCAAGCATTGCCTGATGGACGGCAATCCGTTGAGGGGTTGCTTTCAAAGAATGTCGTTTGAGGAGGACTTTCAGTTCGTCAATATTGGGGCATCTGTGCTGATGTGTCATAAATCGGGGTATATATCCTGCAAATTTATGTAAATTATACTCTTTGTGCAAGTGATTTTTTTGTAATTTTGCGCCCGCTTATGTTTTAATGTTGTAAATTGATGAAAGTCAAATTTAAAGGATTTGAAAATTATGCGCTTGTGACAGGCGCTGCTTCAGGGATGGGGCGTCTCTACACGCAGAGGCTCGCCTTGATGGGATATAACATAGTAGCGGTGGATATCAATGCTGAAAGTCTTGCCCAGACACGCGATATCGTTGAGAAACTCGTCGGCTCTTCTTTGCCGGAGTATGCTGGCAATTTCCGCTTCATAGACATCGTTCAGGATCTTTCGACAATGGATGCCGCAGACAGGATATGGGAGCGCACTCAGGCTGAAGGATGTGTAGTTGAGGTTCTTGTAAATAATGCCGGACTGATGTTTTGCAATGGTATCGCTGAAACCTCTGAGAGGAAACTCCAGATGGTGATGATGGTACATATGAATACTCCTCTTATGCTTTGCAGAAAATATGTCAATGGGATGAAGGAGCGTGGATGCGGATATATTCTCAATATTTCTTCTCTTGCAGCCTGGATGGACTGGCCGGCAATCGGAATGTATGGAAATACCAAAAGATTCGTCAAGGATTATTCCCGCGAGTTGAGGATAGAGTGCCAGAAGACTGGCGTAAGCGTGACAAATGCTTACTTTGGGGCAGTTGACACACCTCTTGTCCCTCTTCGTGATGACCTAAGGAAACTTGCCAGAGGCCTTACGGTGATGATTCGTCCGGAAAAGGCCGTTGACAAGGCTCTGTCTGCCACCTTCCGCCGCCGCAAGGGTACAATGCCAGGCTTTGTCAACTGGTTGTTCTGGCCTTTCATTGTGATTCTTCCAGAGTGGCTTCTCGGATGGATTTACCGCAAGGCGAAGAAATATCTCAAACCAGTCTAAATTTTATTATATTTGCAAGTTATGCAAAACGAAGATATAAAATTTCTCATAATCGGCGGGGGACCAGCCGGTTATACAGCCGCCATCTATGGCGCCAGGGCTGATTTGTCTCCAGTGCTTTACGAAGGAATGCAGCCGGGCGGACAACTCACCACAACGACAGACATCGAAAACTATCCCGGGTTTGAAAACGGGATTTCAGGAACAGGCCTCGTCGAGACAATGCGTGCCCAGGCCATAAGGCTAGGAGCAGATGTCAGAACCGGCACCATCACCTCCGTGGATTTGTCTTCCAGACCTTTCAAGGTAGTGGTGGATTCTCAGAAAGAACTCCACGCTCAGTCACTTGTGATAGCTACAGGAGCAACTGCAAAATATCTTGGACTTCCGTCTGAAACGAAGTTCCGTGGCCTTGGAGTTTCTGCCTGTGCGACCTGCGATGGCTTTTTCTATAGAAAGAAAGTTGTGGCCGTAGTCGGTGGCGGAGATACAGCTTGTGAAGAGGCAACCTATCTCGCAGGGCTGTGCCGAAAGGTATATATGATAGTCAGACGTGATGTCCTGAGGGCTTCCCAGGCGATGCAGGAGAGGGTGAAAACTACAGAGAATATCGAGATTCTGTGGAATTGCAATACCCTTGAGGTGCTTGGCGACGATGCCGGTGTTACTGGAGCAAGACTTCAACGCAAGGATGGCGAGGTTTTTGATATTGCCCTCGACGGATTTTTCCTGGCTATCGGACATCATCCGAATTCTGACCTGTTCAGTGAGTGGGTGAATGTTGATAAAGAAGGCTATATTGTGACAGATGGCAAGACATCCAGGACCAATGTGGAAGGCGTGTTTGCCGCAGGTGATGTTCAGGATCCTATATACAGGCAGGCCATAACGGCAGCTGCTTCTGGTGCAAGGGCTGCCCTTGATGCGGAAAAATTCCTTAAAATGCTTTAGTAATCTGACCAAAATGAAACAGTTCCGATTCGCTTTTTTGCTTTTGCTCGCTCTTTGGACTCTGGCTTCCTGCAAGTCCCAGTATGAACTTCTGCTTGCAAGTAACGATGTCGATGCCAAATATGAGGCCGCCTTCAAGTTTTTCAATGAAAAGAAATACAATAAGGCCGCATCTATGTTCGAGTCTCTTTCAATGTTGACGGAAAGGACTGAAAGGGATGATACGGTCAAATATTACTGGGGATTGAGCAATTATAAGTTCAAGGATTATTATACGGCTGAGGCCAATTTTGACAGTTTCATCAACTATTATCCTAGCAGTCCCTTCACTTCTGAAGCCCGTTTCCTGCGTCTGGATTGCCTGTATCGTTCCACTTATAGGTATGAACTCGACCAGACTCCTTCCCGCAAGGCTATAAGCGAGATTTCTGAATATATCCGGGAATATCCTTCTTCAACCCATATGGAAGAGTGTCGGGATATGCTTCTGGACTTGAACGAAAGACTTGACAGAAAGGCCTATGAGGGTGCGAAACTGTATTATAAGATGGAAGATTATATGGCCTCAAGGGTGGCGCTTCGCAATGTTCTCAAGGATAATTCCGAGAACCAGTACAGGGAGGATGTGCTCTATTATATCGCGATGTCATCTTACAAGTATGCCAAGCTGAGCGTTCCCCAGAAGCAGAAGGAAAGATATCTCGTCTTTGTGGATGACTATTTCAATTTCCTGGGTGAGTACCCGGAGTCCAAGTACAGGAAGGAACTGGATACGGTCAACCAGAAGGTTCAGAAAGCCCTCGGAAGGAATGTTGTCGAGACGGATGATTCCTCAATGTCTGAGCGTAAATTCGCAAAAGAGCGCAAGAGGATTGAAAAAAATGAAACCCGTCTGAAAAAAGCAGGTATAACAAAATAGAAGATAATTAAAATACTATAAAATGCCAAAACAGAAAGTACCGGTAAATACTCTTACCCGTGATTTGTGCGACCTCGCAAGGCCGACTGGAAACATCTATGAGACGGTTGTAATCCTTTCAAAAAGAGCCAACCAGATTGCAATCGCAGAGAAGAAGGAATTGATGAGAAAACTTGAGGATTTCAAGAACGACCGCGACACAATGGAGGAAGTTTTTGAAAACCGTGAACAGATAGAGATCTCAAAATACTACGAAAGGCAGCCAAAGCCTAGTCTGGTTGCGATAGAAGAATTCAAAGAAGGTGAAATCTTCTATAGAATGGCAAAGCACGAGGAGGAAGAGTAAATCAGATGTTGACAAGACTTCACGTCAGGAATTATGTACTTATAGACTCTCTGGAAATTGAATTTCCGGAGGGTTTGATTATTATAACCGGCCAGACAGGAGCCGGAAAATCCATCCTTTTGGGGGCTTTGTCCCTTCTGATGGGTGGAAAGGCTGATGCTTCCGCAATTTGTGCCGGAGCGGACAGTCTTGTAGTGGAAGCGGAATTTTCCACTTCTGACAGCAGAATTCGTGCGATCCTGGACGAAAATGATATCGACTGGGAGGACGGTCACCTTATTGTTCGAAGAACCGTCAATGTTTCCGGACGTTCAAGAGCCTTTGTCAACGATTCACCAGTTCCGGTAGGGGTGTTACAGGGAATTTCATCCCTTCTTGTGGATATTCACTCCCAACATCAGAATCTGCTATTGTCCCAGAAGCAATTTCAGATGGATATTCTGGATCATTTTGCCGGAAATATGGAACTGCGTTCAAGATATCAGGAAACCTACAGGAAACTGTCTTCCTCGCGGGCTGAACTCTCCGAGGTCGAGGCGCAGATTGCCAAAATGGCCTCGGAAAGCGAATACAACCAGGCCCGTTTCAATCAGCTTGATTCCGCCAGACTCAGGGACGGAGAACTTGCAGAACTGGAAGCCGAGCAGAAACAACTGGCAAATGCGGAGGAAATCAAAAACAGCCTATGCGCAGCAGAGGCACTCTTTTCCCCTTCTGCCGAAACCGGGGCGATGTCACTTACTTCTTCTTTAAAGGAAATTTCCCGCAATCTTGCTAAAATCTCCGCTTTTGTTCCTTCTGCTGTCTCGCTCTCTGAAAGATTGGATGTCTGTCGTTTGGAGCTTGAGGATATCAGCGAGGAAGTCTCATCATTGAATGAACGCACTGAATTGTCCCAGGATAGACTGGAGCAGGTTGAGGATAGGATGTCTCTTATCTATGAACTGCTTCACCGCTTTGATTGCAGGACTGAGGCTGAGTTGATAGAGGTTCGTGAAAAGCTTTCAAATACATTGCT
>CAMBRR010000023.1 GCA_945870315.1 uncultured Bacteroidales bacterium | reverse complement strand
ATCTGCGGTTTCCTTGGCGATGTAGCTGTAACGGTTGCCGCTCTGGCCTGTGTATGAGAGGCTTACTGTTGTCTTGAGGATGCGTGCATACTTAGGGGAAGTGTATGAAATCATACCCATTACCTTGTGAGGCTTATCGAAGACAGAGTAAGACAATGTCGGAGAAGAAGCATCCAGGGACAAATAGTTCTGCCAGTTGGAAAGGGCGACTGAAGAAGAACCGTCGTTTACTGAATAAGAGTGTCCGAATGTGTAGGATGCCATCAAGTCAAGACCAAAGTTGAAGTGCTTGTTGACCATTGCACTAAGGGAGTAGGTATAACCCATATTGGTATTTTCGAGCGCAACGATTGCAGCATAATCCTGGTTGACAGAGTAATAGTTAGATACGCTGTTAGGATTGGCCTCTGCTGTAGCAGCATTGACTGCATATACTTTTGCAGAGTTGGAAAGAGCAAGGTTACGGAAGAATACATTGTTGAGGGTCTTTGAGTAGAGAGCGTCAACAGTAAGTTTCCAACCATATCCGAAGTCGTGGTCATATCCGAGGTTAACACGGAAGACCTGAGGGTATTTGAAATTGCGGTTGAGAGTGTTGATGGTTGCCTTTCCACCAGCTGCTGCAGCACCGGTCGTTACTACATCTTCATAAGGATTGCTTGTCAATGGGAATTTATCATCAGGATTTTTGACCTGAATTGACTTAGCCTCAACGCCAGTATTGTTGTAAGCATTTGAAAGCCATACGAAAGGAACACGACCTGTGAAAAGACCTGCACCACCACGAAGAAGAGCCTTATGATCCTTGTCCATCCACCAGCGGAAGCCGACTCTTGGAGAGAAGAGAGGGGTTGCCTTAGGAACGATGCCAACCTTCTCACCTGAAGCTTTGGAAATCTCTGTTGCATTGAAACCTTCGTTTGCAGTAGGCTTGTTAAGAAGGACTGGGATATCCATCCTGACACCATAAGTAAGGGTGAAGTCTCTGTTAGGCCTCCACTCGTCCTGGGCATAGAGTCCGAACTGCGCTGCTACCGTAGTAGCTGCCCACCTTGGACCATCCACACCTTTAACCGTAGGATCGGCATACCTGTAGTTGAACTCGGCGCACTTGTTATCGAAGAAGTCAGCGATTGAGTTGAAGGTATATCCGCCATAAGCAGCCTGGAGGAAGAGGTTGTTGAAACGATAGATTTCGTTGTGAGTACCAAGGGTGATGGTATGGTTACCGGCATAGAGGAATACGTTATCGGAAATGGTGTAGGTGTCGGAGTTCATTGAGTTGGCACCTGAAGAAAATTCGGTTCCGATGTTTACATAAACCTTGTCCTTGATGTACATATTGGCACCAGGGTAGGCTACATCCCTCTTGTCCCTGACCAGAACGGCAGTTGCCCTGAATTCATTGGCCACCTTCTCAGAAGGCCTTGAGTTGAGTTCGAGGACGATGGTATTGGTCAGGTCAGACATCTTGTAGGAAGAATTGTTGAAATAGTATGTTGAAGAACCTGAGCTGTATTTGTCGGAATATGCATCCATCAGCTGGTAGCGGAGCATCATCTTGTTCTTGTCATTGATGTTCCAGTCCAGACGAAGCATAGCATTGATTGACTGGCTGTTGACCTGGTGCTGACCAAAGCTCTCTGCCACTTTCTTGCCACCGAGATAAGTCTTGCTGTAGTGGTCGATGATGGCCTGGGCAACTTCTGAGTCGAAATACTTGTGCTGCTTGCCATCGATTTCAACAGGCTTTGAGAGTGTCAGTTTTTCTACCTCGTAAGTTTTATTCTCCGGAGAGTAAATATTAGGGTATGATTTCCTGTAATATTCAGCACTTGCGAAGATGAAGAGTTTGTTCTTTACGATTGGAGCACCGATAGTAAAACCATAGGTCTGGGTGTTCTGGGAATCATATTTCGTCCTGTTCTCGACATCTGCACCAGGAGTGGTTCCGATGAAGTCCTGGTTGTTGAAATATGCGTATGCAGAACCCTTCACGGTGTTGGTACCTGACTTGGTGATGGCATTGATGGCACCTCCGGTGAAACCTGACTGACGTACATCGAACGGAGCAACTACTACCTGGATTTCCTCGATTGCATCGAGGGCTATAGGGTTTGCACCTGTCTGGCCGCCGTTTGTTCCTGTGCCTGAAAGACCGAATGTATCGTTGGCCACTGCACCGTCAATCTGGAAGCTGTTGTAACGGTTGTTCGATCCGGCGAAAGAGATACCGCCATCCTTGTTCAAGGATGCCTGAGGAGTGAATTTCACGACATCATATATGCTTCTGTCGATGGTCGGCATATTCTCAACCGCACTGAGGTTGAAGTTTGCTCCGGCACCGGTCTTGGAAGCATTGAAAGAACCTTCGGCAGTAAGGACGACGGCATCCAGTTCGTTGCTGGCCTTCATTGCAACATCAATAGCAAAAGGCTCACCGAGGGTAAGAGTTACATCTGTGTACTTTACGGTACTCATTCCGAGGAAGGAAACTTCTACGGTGTAAGGACCACCGGCACGCATACCGTTGATGTTGAAGCGGCCACTCTCGTTTGCGATAGCAGCGTACTGAGTGCCTGACGGGGTGTGCACTGCGACAATCGCCGCACCTGTCAGAGGTTCCTGATTTTCATCAGTTACACGACCTGAAAGGCTTGATGTCGTAATCTGGGCAAAAACTGCGCTGCCAGAGAACACCAAGCAGAGGATGAGTGTTAATTGTTTGATTAATTGTTTCATAACTTTTTAGTTATAATTTTTTGAAATTTTACGGCGCGAAGGTAACATAATTTAAGCAAATCCGAAAGCGTTAACATAAATTTAACAGCCATTTTTGCATATTCGGATTTTATGCGTATATTTGCCCTCCGAAAAATGTGGAGAGATTTGGCTGCTTGCAACCACAATAAAAAATGCTAAAAATCATATCGATGTTTTGTGTTTTTTGACGGCTCTGCATTTTTGTGGGGCTATTTTTAATATATATACATATGAACTATCTTTTTACTTCAGAATCAGTGTCCGAAGGACATCCGGACAAGGTGTCGGACCAGATTTCCGATGCAATTCTCGATGAATTCCTGCGTCAGGATCCGGAGGCTAAAGTAGCGTGTGAGACTTTCTGCAGCACCGGGCTTGTGGTAGTGGGAGGAGAAGTCCGCAGCGAGGACGCCTATGTGGACATCCAGACCACCGCAAGGCGCGTAATAAACAAAATAGGCTACAACAAGGCTGAATATATGTTCGACGGAAACTCCTGCGGTGTGCTCTCCGCGCTTCACGAGCAGAGCGCCGACATCAACAGGGGTGTAGTCGTGGAAAATGCAGAAGAACAGGGCGCCGGAGACCAGGGAATGATGTTCGGATATGCCTGCTGTGACACCGAGGACTATATGCCTCTTCCTCTGGCCCTGTCGCACCACGTACTGAGGATACTCGCGAAAATCCGCAAGACAAAACCGGAACTCATGCCTTACCTGAGGCCCGATTCAAAATCGCAGTTCACCATAGAATATGACGGTGAAACCGGAAGGCCTGTACGCATACATACCATCGTCATCTCAACCCAGCACGATGAATTCACTCCGGAATCCCTTGGGAATATGAGTTATTCTGACGGAGTCGCCCAATTCGGCCAGAAGAGGGTTGACGAGGCAATGCAGCAGAAAATCCGCGAAGATGTGAAGAACATCCTTATTCCGATGCTGATTGAGGAACTGCCTCAAGAGACTGCAGCCCTTTTCAAGGACGACTACATCCTCCATGTCAATCCGACAGGCAAATTCGTCATCGGAGGTCCTCACGGAGACACAGGTCTGACAGGACGCAAGATTATCGTGGATACCTATGGCGGCAAGGGAGCGCACGGCGGAGGAGCCTTTTCGGGCAAAGATCCGTCCAAGGTTGACCGTTCTGCAGCCTATGCTGCAAGGTACATTGCAAAAAATATGGTAGCAGCAGGAGTTGCACGCGAAATGCTCGTGCAGGTTTCCTATGCCATAGGAGTCGCAAGGCCGCTGAGCATCTTTGTCAACACATATGGTACCGCTGCCAAAGGATTGAGTGATAGTCTGATAGCCGAAAAAATCGGGACCTTGTTCGACCTGAGACCTGCCAAGATTATCGAGAAATTCCAACTCAAGAAGCCAATCTATGAGCCGACAGCCGCCTACGGACACGTTGGACGCAAGCCTTACAAGGCCACCGTCACCCTCGTACGGCACGGTGTCAAGACACAGGAATATGTCCAGTTCTTCGGCTGGGAACTGCTGGACAGCGTGGATATGATCAAAAAGGAATTCAATCTGTAGAAGAGGTTATATGCGTTCCATTTCGCGACGCATATCCTTTTCTTTTATGGAGGCACGCTTGTCGTACTCCTTCTTGCCTCTTGCAAGGGCTATGAGAAGTTTCGCATAGCCCTTGTCTGATATATAGAGCTTTACGGCGACTATCGTCAGGCCCTTTTCCTTTACGGACCTCTGAAGTTTGGTCAGTTCACGACGGGTTAGAAGCAGCTTACGATCCCGCCTCGGGTCGTGCTTTCCCCAGGAACCCCACCAATAGTCGGCAATGTGCATATTCTTGACATACAGCTCGTTATTGTTGAAATAGCAGAAAGCATCCACTAGGGAGGCCTTCCCCGCCCTGATGGACTTGATCTCAGTGCCGGTAAGCACAATACCCGCCTGGAAGGTCTCCAAGAATTCATAATCGAATGAGGCCCTCCTGTTCTTTATCTCCACATTGCTTTTTGCTTTTGGCATAATACAGTTGTTTAACTCCGCAAATTTACAGTTTTTTTCTATTTTTGCACTATGGCAAAAAAATCATTCACACCTATTCCTCCGATGGCTCAGTTGCCACAGTCGGAAGAAATCGACATAGAAAGTCTCCTGAAAGCATATATTGAAGGGGATATTGACCTCATCTGCATACTTGGCCCCACGGCTTCAGGCAAAACCCGGTATGCTGTCCTTATGGCGAAACAATTGAATGAGATGGGTCGCAAGGCAGAAATAATCTCCGCAGACTCAAGGCAGGTTTATCGAGGAATGGACATCGGCACGGGAAAAGACTTGGACGAATACGGTGACATTCCCTATCACTTGATAGATATAGCCAACGCCGGGGATAAATACAATATATACGAATACCAGAAAGATTTCGAAAAAGTTTATAGGGAGATAAGGGAACGCGGAAATATTCCTTTGCTGTGCGGAGGCTCCGGGCTCTACATAGAAGCTGCAACCTGTGGCTATTCCCTTCCGGAAGTGCCCGCAAATCCTCAATTGAGGGAGGAACTCGAGAAAGAAAGCACAGAGGCGCTCATCCAAAAACTTGCCAGTCTTAAACCGCTCCACAACTCCACCGACTATGACACGAGAAAAAGGCTGATTCGTGCCCTTGAAATAGCAATCTATGAGTCGGAACACCCGGCAAAAAGAACCTCATTTCTTCCTAAGAACACCTTCTATATCGGCACTTTGGTCAGCCGCGAGGTCCGAAACGAGCGAATCGACAGGAGGTTGGAAGATAGGCTGCAGGAGGGAATGGTGGATGAAATAAAGCGGATACTCGATAGTGGAGTACCCGCTGAAGATCTGATATATTACGGCCTGGAATACAAATACGTAACTATGTATCTGATAGGGGCCTTGGATTATGACCAGATGAAATTGCAACTTGCAACCGCCATCCACCAGTTTGCCAAAAGACAAATGACCTGGTTCAGGGGAATGGAGCGCAAAGGCATCCGGATTCACTGGACCCAGGTCTAAGAATTCGGACGATATTCAATCCACTGATCGGCCTCAATCATTTCCTCAACCGTGAAGGAATATTTTGCAAGCCACTTTTTCTCAGCCTTGAGTTGGGACCAAGGGATGGAATCAAAGTCTTCTTCTGCAAAGACATAGACTGGAAGGCTGTCATCAATATGATAAGTCTCGAAAGCAGAATCATTGCCATCATCGTGAATCACAATATTCACACTTCTCTTAGGGGCAATCCTGCAAACTACGGTCGCTCCGTCTTCTTCATCCAGTACATCAGGAAGAGCTCCGGCCACATCACAAGGCACATCTCCGTGCTCGGGGAACACCCACACTGTACTGATGCTGCTGTTGTTGTACAAGGTCATCAGATAGTACTCAGTAACCTGAGGATTGGTGACAGGGTCTATCTGCGAACTGCAAGCCGAAGGAAGAAGCGCGACTGAAAACAGAACGGCAACGAATGCCGCAAATGAATATATTCGTTTCATAATCATCACTTTTTCAGATATTTACCTGTGACATTGCGGTTCTTGCCGATATTCCATCCTATGCCGATGTTGACATTAAACATAGTGGCAGGCACACTTGAGTATGAGGTCCTGTATGTATCACGATCATATGTGAATGAATCGCGGTATGCATTCAGACCGACAGCCTCGGACCAATTTTCCGGATTATAAGCAGATTCCAAGTCATATTCGCGTATAATGACATTTGGTTCACTCCTGGCAATGCATTTGAAACCGACTTCTGCAGAGAAATAGAAGTGACGGCGTATCGTATATGTAATCTGAACTCCTGCAAAACCCACGAAGCTGCTTTGTCCGTTGATCTCCCCTTTTGTCGAGACAAGGTAATCATAGTCCTTGCTCCCTGCCTCATACTCAATATGTACTGGCTTATTATTCGGGTCATCCCTGCGGAAACGATTGTATGAGAATGCATCCATATAATATGAACCATATCCTATACCGATTCTCGGACGAAGACTCCACTGTCCGAAATCATAACGATAACCGGCTCCAACAATAAAAGCGGCAAGATTGACATTCATATAATCATATGAATTCGGATCATATTTATATTTCTGCCCGTCAGCTCTGTTCACCGTACGTAAAAAATCACTTCCCATAAGGTTTGTCCAGTCAGTAGAGAATGAAGCGAATATACCGAAATGGCGACCGAAATAGTAACTGTACCTCATCAAAGACTCTCCGCCGGTGGAAATGCCGCTGGCAGTGCGGGCCTCCCCTTTTATAATAAACGGTACTGCTGCAAAACCGCCTTGCAAATCGATGGCACTGCCATAGGCATAGGCCTGAAGATTCTCCGACTGCGATTGGCCAACAGCTGACAACGGTGCAAACACAGCCAGCAGTGACAATAAAAATACAATAGTACTTACATTTTTCATACTAGCAAATATTATCAAACCGGTACAAGATGCACGGACTCACACTTTCGTTGCAACAGAGGGATAAAATTTGGAGGCCACGCTTACCCCTGAAGGAATGAGGAAATGATGGTTCTCATCCTTCCACCTGTCCTCTTCCCACCTCGGACTGATATAATCTCCTTGATGGTCAATGACAAAGGACAAATAAGTTATTGGAAATCCCTGGGCCAGATATTGTGATTCATAGAAGGTCTGAACCTGGAAAAGAGCATCCACTGCCTCGCGTCCACACACCGAGCAAAGGTCGCTGCTCTGCAACTGTTCCTTGTCAGAGCCATAAATATCTGTGGCGCTAGCCAGAATCCTCAGGTCATTTTGTATGGCCATCGCCTTGGTGTATTCGTGGAGATAACGACTGTCAGTCTTCAGGTGGACAATGCCACCCTGACGGAGAAAGTTGCGATAACGATTGACGAACAACGGGCTGGTAAGGCGTTTCTTCTCCCGCCCGATCTGCGGATCAGCAAAGGTTATCCATATCTCCGACACCTCTTCAGGATCGAACAAAGCCTCCAGAAACTCAATGCGAGTGCGCAGGAAAGCCACATTGGGCAGTGAATGTTCTTCAACATATTTTGCACCCTTCCATAGCCTTGCACCCTTGATGTCTATACCTATATAATTACAGGAAGGATTGCGGACAGCAAGATCAACAGTATATTCTCCCTTGCCACACCCGATTTCCAGGACGATAGGGTTGTCATTGCCGAACATTTCCTTTGCCCAATGCCCCTTCAGGGGATGATTCTGCCCCAGCACCTGGTCGGTGGAAGGTTGCACCAGACATTTGAAAGTTTCATTTTCCTTGAATTTTCTGAGTTTGTCTTTTCCCATTTTCAGTTTGCTTGAACTATTATTCCCAATCCTTCCATTCCCTTCACCTTTGACACCCTTACCTGCATATTCCATCTACCATATTCCGAGGGGACGATTCCCTTGCGGTATTCCTTGCAGAACTGGTACCCTCCGGTTCCTTCGGGATCGAAATCCGAACGAGGGATTGCGACGGTTTCATATGCAAGACGACCTGACGGAGAAGTGAGCAGAATTTCCAATTCCACACCTTTCAAGGTATCGAGTGCAGACATGGACACATCTATCCGGGAATAGAAGGAGATGTCATATGTCCTGCTGGAATCCGTCATATCGAACTGGTAGCCTAGAACATTTGAACCTTCATCAAAAAAATGGTAAACAATCTGAGAACCGGCCCTGGAGCAAGAAGAGAGCAGGGGCAGTAGCAGCAGGGGCAGAACCAGCAGGGTCAGCAAAAGGCGTTTGAATGACGGGATCATTTATCCTGTTCGTTGGATGGGTTAGATGGGTTGGACGGCTTGGACGATTTGCCCGATTTGTTCGGACTTTTTTTCTTCTTCCTGCGTTTGCGAGACTCGTCAAAACGGGTTATACTATCATCACCGACAGCCGTAACAAACTCAGGAACAGAAGGTTCCGGCTCCGTCTGCAAAGACTCCGGTTTCTGTCCATTGCGGTTCATCTTTATGATTTCCGCCACCTCTGACGCATCCAGGGCATAGAGATTTGCCAATGAAGAAGGATCATATGAAAAATACATTATCTCCTTGAGAATGTCCGTCTTCATAAGGTAGGCAAGTCCATCTGCAAATTCAAGCGGCTGAGTAACACGAGGAATTCTGGACTGGGCATCCATATAGGCGGCAGTCTCGTAATTCAGACAACATTTAAGCTTGCCGCACTGTCCGGCCAACTTCTGTGGATTCAGAGACAAATCCTGGCAACGGGCTGCAGAGGTGGTGATGGACTGGAAACTGGATATGTAGTTGGAACAGCACAATTCCCTGCCACACACACCTAGACCGCCTATCAGGCCGGCCTCCTGGCGGGCACCAATCTGCTTCATCTCTATACGGATACGGAATTCTTCAGCAAAAACCTTTATGAGCTGACGGAAATCCACCCTTGCATCAGCGATGTAGTAGAATATGGCCTTTGTGCCGTCTCCTTGAAACTCGACATCTCCGATTTTCATATCAAGGCCCAACTCAGCAGCAATCTGACGGGCACGAATCATCGTCTCGTGTTCCCTTGCTATTGCTTCCTGCCACTTTTCCAGGTCAAAGAGTTTTGCCTTGCGGTATATTTTCTTGAATTCATAGGTCTGTGGGTTAATCCTGCGGCATTTCATCTGACGGGCGACCACAGGTCCCTCAAGAGTTACTATTCCAAGGTCGTGACCATTGGCAGCTTCCACGATGACCATATCGCCCATCTTGATGCTCTGACCGGAAGCATTTCTATATATTCCTTTGCGGGTATTCTTGAAACGGACCTCAAAAAAGTCCTTGTACTGCTCCTGCCCTACTCCGGACAACCAGTCATAAACCTCAAGCTTGCAGCAGCCGGGGCGATAGGTGCAGTTGAGTTCACCCGACTCGGTGCGCTCCACGGTACAACCTCTGGAGCAATCATATTCTTTGGATTCAGCCATAATAAGTGGTTTTAGCGGGCCTGTTTCATATTATAATATAGTCTGTTCACAAGGTCACAGAACAGAATCTGGGAATTGACGTTCCTGTCTATGAGGGAAACTGTCTTGCTGAGTGCCTCCGCTGTCTTCTGACAGAACGACTGCGAACAGGCCCGTGCAGCCGTCTGATAGAAGTCCTCATACTGCCCCGGATAATCTGTCAGTGTGGACTGTCCATTCTGGAGCAGGAAAATATTCCTCAGGCACTTGCCGACAAACGAGCAAAATGCCTTCTGCCTTTCCCTTGACGAAAGGGAACCGGGATCCTTGGACTCGATTGCCGCCTCCATCGTCTCCTGCGCCAAAAGCAGGTCGGAGCGCATCAATGCGCCCATAAGGTCGGAAAAAATGTCCATATAAGAAGATTCATCTTCATCCTGATCGAAAGGACTGAGAGCCCTGACCTTAGCCGCCTCCTCCCGGGAAAGAGGCAGCACCCGGATGCTCTGGCAGCGGGAGAATATGGTCTGGAGTACCTTCTCCGGCGAATGAGTAATGAAGATGAAGATGGTCTTTTCAGGCGGTTCCTCAACGATCTTGAGCAGACGGTTGGCGGTTTCCTGATTCATCTTCTCCGGAAGATAGAATATTACACTCTTATATGAGTCTGCAACAGAAGTGAGCGAGAGCTTGGAAATCAGTTTCTGAGCCTCAGCCACGGCTATGAGAGTATTTTTGTTTTCCACTCCCAAGGCCTTCTGCAACTGAGCTTCTGTAAAATATGGGTCCTGAAGGACAAGTTCCCTCCAGCATTTCAGATATGATTCCGAAGTCGGCTTGTCATCATTTGTCTTCGGGCCTTTGTTGACCGGGAAGACAAAATGCATATCCGGATATATCAACTTGGATATCTGTCTGCAGGACGGACATTCCCCACACGAATCCCCATCGTGTGGATTCTGGCAGCAGAGATATTGGACATAAGCCAATGCAAGGGGAAGGGCGCCGCTTCCTTCATTCTCATAAAGAAGAAGGGCGTGGGCCACGCGGGAGTTGTCCGCCATTGAGGCGAGCATACGAGCCACGGAGGCATTTCCTATCACATCAGCAAATCTCATAATTAACAATTTCTTTCAGCCGTAAAACGAGCTAATTGCACAAGTGCCTGTTTCTCAAACGATTCCGGAAACATATCCAAGGCATCTAGAGCTTTCTCCATATACTTTTCAAGCATTCTGGTTGCATGGGCCACGCCATCATTCTCGGCCATAAACTTCATAATTTCATCTTTGACGGAGTTATTCCCGCTTTCAAGAGATGCCACCTTCCTGCGAATTTCTTCTGCTTTCCCGGCAGAGACACACTCAAGGGCACAGAGTAGCGGAGCCGTCATTTTATGCTCCATCAAATCCACTCCCAGCGGCTTTCCGACAGAAGTATCTCCAACATTATCCAGAATATCATCCCTCACCTGAAATGCTAGTCCCAGATTGACAGAAAAATCAATAATCTTACGGCAAACCTCCTTGTCTGCCTCTACGGACAGAGCTGCGGAATGCCAGGACGCTTCAAAAAGAGAAGCTGTCTTGCAATATATTATTCTTTCATAATCTTCAAGCGTGGTATCGCATTCCTGAGCCTTCTGGAGCTGGAGCATTTCCCCCTGCGCCAAATCCCCGAGAGTCTTCGAAAATATCCCCACAGCCTCCATATCCATAGGCGAGAAGCCATCTCCCCCTCTTATCAGGTCAATCGCCCTCACAAGCCAGAAATCACCGACCAGGACAGAAGCGGAAGGCCCCATCAACGCTCTCACTGTGGGTTTCCCCCGGCGAATGTCGCTGGAATCTGCCACATCGTCATGAAGGAGTGTGGCATTGTGAAGAAGTTCCGAAGCTGCTGCATACCTGATTGTAGCCTCCGAGACTTTTCCTTCACGGGAGCACATCCTGGCAACGAGCAAGGAGACCAAAGGACGGAGCTGCTTGCCCGATGATGACAGAATGGAAGCATTGACCTGCTCAAGAATATCAATGTCGCAGCGCAGTGCAGAAGTCATAAGCCTCTGCACTGCGCGCCAATCTTCTGCGAGATAGTCTTTTAACGAAGATAGGTCCATCATCAGAAAAAGAAAGCGAGGGATACCGTCACTCCGGAAAAATTACTTTGGGACAAAACCTTGTTGATGGCTGTCCCCTCAGAGCCCAACCTTGCGAGATTTCCCAGGTTCCAGTTGTAGCGTCCAATCAGCTGAAAACGCCAGATATCCAGACCAACTCCTAATCCTATGCCATATTCCCACCTGGAGAAATCCTCCCAGTCATTGGCCTTCCCCACACCGTCCTTCGTATCCTTGTAGGCCACGGCATTGTTTACGCCAATTCCGACAAAAGGAGTAACATCCAGAAACGGACGGAAGAGCAGCAAATCCGGGCCCCACTGAATGGACACCGGAACCTCAATATAGCCGACATCGAACCGGAGTTCCTTTGCATCAGCCTTGAAATCAGCGCCTTTGACGTGATAAAGGACGGAAGGCTGGATGGCAAAACCGGCAGGAAGGTCAAATCTGTAAGTGAGGCCAGCGTGATAGCGCGTTGCCAACCTGCTGCTGAATTCCTTGAGGTTCAAGCTTGACATTGTCACTCCGCCGACTACTCCGAAATTGTGTTCAGCGAAAGACTCCACGGCAGAGAATAAAGCCACCGTGCCAGCCAATAACAATGTGATGAAACGTTTCATCTATCCCGGGATTTAGAGAAGCGCATCTATTTTCTGTGCGATTGCACTCTTGGAAGAGGCTCCCACAAGTCTGTCCACAAGTTCACCATTCTTGAAGAAAAGAAGGGTCGGAATGCTTCTGATGCCATATTTCATAGGGACATCATCACACTCATCCACATTGCATTTGCCGATTACGGCCTTTCCTTCATATTCCTGTGCAAGTTCTTCGACAACAGGGGCTATGGCTCTGCACGGACCACACCAGGTAGCCCAGAAATCAACCATTACCGGCTTGTCGGTATTTAATGTCTCCGCAAAGTTTGCGTCATTTATTGTAAGTGCCATAACTAATTAATTTAAAAATCCAGTCGCAAATATAAGAATTTGCGACCGGATTTACAACATCGGGATTTTCAGTATGTCAATAGGACTTCTCTACGCTCCAGACATAAGCCCTCAGGCCGAGGGCTGGAGTGTCTTCATCCTTTGCCTTGAGCGCTTCAAGGATGGCGTCCACCTTGTCGGCAGGCACCATTGCAAGGATTGCATTGTTCATCGTTGGCCAGGCGTGGTTGCCAAGATGCGGTTCACCTGTGGAGGTACCCCTTCCGCAGACATCCTGCCACATCGTCATTCCCCTGCATCCGAATTCTTCAAGGATGTCGGCGATTTCCATATTGTATGCCTGGTTGAATGCTATGAATATTGCTTTCATTTTGTTTCTGTGTTTAATTCCGTCGATTTCTCTTTACTTTAAAGCTGCTTTGGCTGCCTTTTTCTGCTTACGTCTTTCCTGACCGGTTGCAAAGGATGCATAGATGGTAGGAATGATTACAAGGGTGACAAGGGTGGAGATGGAAAGTCCCCAGGCTACAACCATACCGAGTGAGCGCCAGGTCTCTGCACCTTCACCTGTTCCGAGTGCCATAGGAAGCATACCCAGGACGGTGGTAAGGGTTGTCATAAGAATAGGTCTCAGACGGGACTTTGCTGCGACTACGGAAGCCTCAATGATGCCCACTCCCCTTTCACGTTGAAGGATAGTGTAGTCAATCAGCACGATACCATTCTTTACCACAATACCCATAAGAATCAGGATACCGATGAGTCCCATAACTCCCAGAGGGGTGCCGGTTACTACCAATCCGATAATGACTCCCACAAATGCAAACGGAATTGAGAACATAATTACGAACGGACTCATAAAGGATTCGAACTGGGACGCCATCACGATGTACACAAGGACTATAATCATCACCAGAAGGGTTATCAACTGGGTGAAAGTCTCCTGCTGGTCTTCGAAGGAACCACCAATCTTGACTGCGAAATCAGACGGTATCTCGGTAGAATCTATACATTTCTGAGCCTGGGCAACAGCATCGGAAAGTGCTACTCCATCTGCAACCACACCCTGCACTGTAATCATCCTCTCGCGGTTCTTCCTCTCAATTGTCGGAGGTACCTGGGTTTCCACAACCTCTCCAAGGTCCTTGATGCGGATACCCTTGCCCTGGCTGTTATACACCATAATATTTTCAATATCCTCCAAACTTGTCCTGAACTCCGGAGCAAGCCTTACCCTGATGTCGTACTCTTCACCGTCCTCTCTGTAATATGACTGGGTGGAACCGTTGACTGATGCCCTTAGGAAGGATGCAGCCGTAGTGCTGTTAAGGCCATTGACTGCCAACTTTGTTCTGTCAAAATCAACCTGATATCCAGGAATGTACTCATCACGGCTGAGTGTAACCTGCGAACAGAGACCTCCTTCAAGCATCTTTCCCTTTATCTCGTTGGCGATTCTGTCGGTCTCATCAAAATCAAAACCGTAGATTTCAACATCAACCGTAGATGCGCCACCCTGGCCTCCACCACCTTCGGTTACTTTAATCTTCTTGAATTCAGGATATTCAGCAAGTATGCCCCTTATCACATCTGCAATCTCGGAGCAGGACCTCTCACGAGTGGACATACTTCCGATATTGATGTTGAATGCCATAATGTGGGTTCCGTTGCTCTGCATTGATGCATATGCATTTTCGGAATCAGCCTCACCAAGAGAGTAGGAGCAGGCCTCAATCTCAGGGATTGCTTCCTTGAAACGTCCATAAAGTTCATGGCCGAGAGCCCTTGTGATATCCTGACCTGTTCCTGCCGGGAGTTCAAGATTCAGGGTGATACGTCCCTGGTCACTCTTTGCAAAATATTCAGTCTTTACCTTTGGTCCCAGCAAAAGAATGGTTGCTGCGAAGACTGCAAGAGCCACGCACACAACAACAGTCCTGTGACGCACGCACCAATTGATAAGGCGTCCATAACCCCTTGAAAGCCAATTGAGGAACTTGTTGAAGTTACCGAAAATGAAGTCGTGAACCTTTCCTGTCTTAGGCTTGTAGCGGAGGAACTGGGAGCAAAGCATAGGGATGAGTGTCAACGCACCGATGGTTGAGACGACCATAATGATGGAAGTAATCCATCCAAGCTGCTTGAACATCACTCCTGCCATACCATTGATCATCGTAAGAGGCATAAACACGCAAAGCATCGTAAGGGTGGAAGCGATAACAGAGATACCCACTTCCTGAGTTGCGTGAACGGCGGCCTCTTTTGGTTTGGCACCCCTTTCAAGGTGGGTGGAGATATTCTCCAGAACCACGATGGCATCATCCACAACCATACCGATTGCAAGTGACAGGGCTGACATCGATATGATGTTCAATGTATTTCCTGTCGCAAACAGATACATCAGGGATGCAAGCAGGGAAATAGGGATGGAAAGGATGATGATGAAAGTGGCTCTCCATCTTCCGAGGAAGAGATACACCACCAACATCACGATGAGGAAGGTAACCAGGATGGTCTCCTTCAATGAGTTGATGGAATTGATAATATTTGTAGAACCGTCCATCACCGTGGTTACCTGGATATCAGCTGGAAGAGTTTTGACAATCTTCTCCATTTCCTTCTTGACACCCTTGATAACGCTCACCGCATTGGCATCCGTCTGCTTTTGAATGATAATCTGGGCACCTGGCTTGCCATTGATATATGCTTCCTGGTATTTTTCCTGGATGCTGTCTTCGACTCTTGCCACATCCCTGAGATAAACGGCTTTGCCGGCTGAATATCCCACCACTATATCTTCCATCTGGGAAGGATCGTCGAATTCCTTCTCCACACGAATGGTGTAGGAGTTGGAACCCACGTCGAGGGAACCACTCGGGATGTTCTTGTTCTCGTAGGCTATAATATTGGATATGGTACTGATAGTCAGACCATAAGCCTCCAACTTATTAGGGTCGCAATATACCTGGATTTCCCTCTCGGGAGCACCGGCAACAGATACTGTACCCACTCCGGACACCCTAGCAAGAGGTGTTGCAACCTGGTCGTCCAGGATTTTCCCGAGGGCAGACAGGCTCTCGTCTGCTGTCGCCGCCATAATCATAATAGGCATCTCGTCCAGAGAGAACTTGAATATCATTGGCATTGAAGCCCCGTCAGGGAGCTGCGAATTCACAGCATCCAGCTTGTCCCTGACATCATTGGTTGCAACATCAATATCTACACCCTCGTTGAATTCCAATGCAACAATGGAAATATTCTCTTTTGAATTTGAAGTGATGTTCTTCAAGTCACTGACTCCGTTCAGGGAGTTCTCCAGAAGTTTCGAGAGGTTGTTCTCGATATCCTCAGCACTGGCTCCCGGATAGGAACTCATCACAAGAATGACATTCGCATCAAATTTAGGGAACCTGTCTATGGAAATGTTTATAAGCGAATACACTCCGAACAAAGCCAAAGCCACGAAAACGAGGGCTGTGGTAACCGGATTGTTTACCGCTTTTCTATATATACTCATACTTCGTTACTATTTAATCCTGAGACTATTCCACAGTCTCTACCTTGATTCCTGATTTGAGTCGTGACTGTCCTCCCGTCACAACGATTTCACCCTCTGATACGCCTTCGAGAACTTCGTATTTCTTGCCAACCCTGCGACCTATCTTAACATTCCTGAAAGCCACAGTGCCGTCATTCTGAAGAACATATACAAATCTGTCTCCTGAACCGGTCTGCTTTACAACAGCCACATCAGGGATGACTACGCTATGTTTGGTTCCGAAATTGACGGTAGCCCTTACAAACATTCCCGGACGGAGGGTTTTGTTGTTGTTGGATACTACCACCTCGGCAGTGAAGGTTCTCGTTGTGGCATCAATTGTCGGATAAATACGGTTCACCTTCCCGCTGAAAGTCAGGTCAGGCAAAGCATCAGCTTTGATTGATACGGGATCACCTTTCTTTACCTTAGTGTAATCCACCTCGGAAATGGCGACAAGCATCTTCACCGGAACAATCTGCTCCACGGTGTAGAGAGGCTGGCTCATAGTGTACATATCGCCTGCATCATAGTTCCTTGCAGTTATAACGCCATCTATAGGAGAAACCAGTACGGAATTCTCCAGAAGGTTTTCATAGTTGGTCTTGCTCACTTTGTAAGCCATCTCGATTGCATCGAGGTCTGACTTTGAAAGACCACCTGCATCATAAAGGCCCTTGAGACGCTCATATTCAGTCTCATTGTTTCTCATCTGGAGCTCAATCTGCTGAAGCTGAGTCTTATCCATCTCCGCTACAATCTGACCCTTCTTCACAAAATCTCCCACTTCAACATAAATCTTACTGATACGGCCACCGCTCTGCGGAGCAATATTATTCTTTACATACGGCTGAACCGTAGATGTATAAACCTCTGTCTGGTCAACCCCTTCAACGACTGCGGCAGCAACCTGCACCTTTGGTGTCTCCTCCTGAGGGGTCTGTGTGTTCTGGCTCTTGTCCTTACCTGAGTTTGAGCAAGCTGCCACAGACAGGAGGGCAGCTGCAAAGAGAGCTTTCTTCAAAATCTTTTTCATTATATCCTATTGCTAATATTATTCTGTAAAATCCTGACCGAGAGTTTGTTCGAGTTGCGCTTTTGCAACCACAAAATTGTAAACCGCCTGAGACTGAGCAAGGCGGGCCTGGGTAAGAGCCAGCTGGGCATCGTTCAGTTCAATCAAAGTACTGCGGCCTACCTGATATGACTTCTCGGCTATGTCATATGCCTTCTGTGCGGATACGACCGCATCCTGGGCGGCATAATAACTCTTCATATTGGTCTCCATCGTGTTGAGACTCTGACGGATGGCTATCTTGAGCTGCCTTTCGGTATCGGTGGTACGGAGTTGCAACTGCTCGTACTGGTTCTTCGCCTGACGGATGTTGTTGGCCCTCTTTCCACCTGCAAAAATCGGAATTGAAAGGCTCAAACCCACATATGAATATGGAGTCCATTTGTACTGGCTGAAATTGAAATCATTGGTCATCGCATTGAAACTGAAGTTGAAGACAGCAGACAAGGTCGGGATATTGGCATATTTCTGCACCTTGATGGTATTGGCCAATTCTTCAGCCTGGATGGCAAGCTGCCTCATCGTGGAGTTGTTGGCCAGAGATATGCTGTCATTCTGGTGGATGTCATAGAACATATGCTGGCTGTAATCGTCCAGGGAGCCTGCCGTGTCGATATTAAGGTCGAGATCGACTCCCATCAGGGCTTTCAACTGCCAGAGTGAGAGGATTACACTGCTTTCCGCACTATATACATTCGGAATCGCATTTGCAACCGAGGTCTTGGCACGGATGAGCTCAAATTCTGACACCTTCTGGGCATCATACTTCTTCTGAACCTCCTCGAAGTTCCTTACTGCATTCTCGTAAACCTCCTTATACACATTAAAGGCTTCCTTTGCCAACAAGGTTGCATAGTAGGCATTCTTGACCTGGGTAACCATCTCCAGACGGGATGCGCGAGCTTTTTCCACTGCAAGTTCAACTTCCTGACCGGAAACCTTCAGGCTTTTCCACAACTGGGCATTCACGATTGGCATTGCTGCGGTGACACCTGCGCTCCAGGTATTCCAACGACCGACTTCAAGGCCGTCAGCCATAGGAGAAGCCGACTCTCCGGCACCTTCACCAGCACCTTCACCAGCACCTTCACCGGTACCTGCTCCGGCACCTTCTCCAGTTCCTTCTCCAGGAGAACCAGCACCGCCACCCAGTGCGCTCATATCTATATCCATATACATCACTTGCTTCTTGATGGTTCTCTGATAGTTACCGGCCACATCAATCTGCGGATAGAGGGCTGCATAAGCACCCTTCTTTGCGTATTTTGTTCTCTCAATCTCCTTGTCGGCAACCTTTACCGACACATTCTCGCTAAGAGCAATCTGGAGCGCCTGCTCCATAGTGATTACAACCGGGACGTCTGAAGAATCGGCCTCCTGAACCAGAGCTTTGGCCGGAGAAACATCCTCCTGGACCGACTTGCCTGGTTTAATCTGGGCAGAAACACTGCCACAGGTAAAGAGACCTGCCGTTGCAATCAAAGTAATTACCACTAATTTTCTCATTTTTTCTTCTGTTTACTATAATTATTCAAGCGGCGCCATATTGCACATATATTATGCCAATGATATGGCATATTTTGGTCCAAAATTATATAGTTTTGGTCCTGATTGATATTTTTGATATATTAGCGGAAAAATTTATGGATTATGACACAAAACGAGGATGAAAATATAAAGTTTGAGCAGATAATCAATAAAAATATTGTAGTAAAATACGGATATATCTACAATATGATTTTTTCCTGCCACATCAAAGGCGACATGGATATGACATATGACATACCGCTGAAACCTCACCGCCACATAATGGGCATCATAACCAAGGGACATTTGGATATAATAGTCAATGGGAAAGCCTTTTCGTTTGGGAAGAACAGCATCATCAATATCCCCGTATGGGCGGAAATCTCCTCCATCCGGTATCGGGGAGGTTTCAATGCGATGTTAACTGCTGCGGAAGAAACCTTTGTAAAGGATATTTTTCAGAACAGGAATCCGCTTCCTCCGGATTTCAGGACTTTGATAGGTTACACCATAACAGCGGAAAAGCTTGAAAACGAGGAGGTTAAGAAAATATGCAAAGATATGGACAATATCATCAAGGCTCTTTCTGACAAAAGTCACAATTTTGCAGAAGAAGTGAGTTATGCATATTTCTATATAATGATTATTGATGTGGCTGATATGATATGCAAAAGATATGATACCGGAAATCTTCTGCATACCGCAGATATGAGAAGGGCAGATGGTATTCTGAAAGCCTTCATTGACCTGGTTTTTGAGAACATCAAGACAGAGACGGAAATAGGATTCTATGCTGAAAAGCTCTGTATATCAAAGCAATACCTTTCTTCCATCGTCAAAGAAAAGACTCACGTCAACGTCAGCACGCTGATAGCCTCAATCAGGATGCAGGTAGCAACTTCACTTCTGAGGGACCCGCAGTTGACAATCGAGCAAATCGCTGCCATAATGTCATTTTCCGACAGGTCCTCATTCGGGAAATTCTTTAGAAAGCACTCCGGGACCACACCGCTCAAGTACAGAAACAACCTCAGAAAAAGTCTTTTAAGTCTGCGCGAGGGCTTTCCGTCCGGGAAAGACTAGGAGAGCTATCTTAAAGACTTGGCAAAATGTGTTGCCTCTGACTTGGGCTTCTGTGGATGGACAGCTGCCGCCGGCTGTTTCTTTACAAATGCGTAAACCAGAAAGCCGACGCCTAAAAGAATGAATGGGATGCTGAGTATCTGTCCCATATTCAACGCCATACCTTCCTCGAATCCGACCTGTGGTTCTTTGATGAACTCGATAAGGAAACGCATTCCGAAGAGGATTATGAAGAAAATGCCTATGAAGGTTCCCCTGTAGATTTTGTCGAGTTTGTAGCGATAGGCCCATATCAGGGCAAGGCCGAGGAGGAGATAACTCAATGCCTCGTACAGCTGTGTCGGATGCTTAGGCTGGGTTTCTCCTCGAAGTTCAAAGACAAAGCCCCAGGGGAGATTTGTCACATCTCCGTATATCTCTGAATTGCAAAGGTTTCCAAGACGGATGAAGGTCGCTGCAAAACATACTGCGATGCAAAGATGGTCGAGTATCCAGACAAAGTCGAAGTCATTCTTGCGGCCATAATGGTGGGCGAACCAAATCATCGCAATGAACAGGGCTATTGTGCCTCCGTGACTTGCAAGACCGCCTTTCCAAGGCATAAAGATTTCCCAGAAGCCCTGCCAGCTTCCGAAATAATAGTCTGGCTGATAGAAGATACAATGCCCCAGACGTGCACCGACAATCGTTCCGATAAGAAGCGTATAGAGCAGCGGGTCCAGAAGGTCCTGACTGATGCCCTCTCTCTTGAAAAACCATTTGAATATGAACCACCCGAGTACAAACCCGGCAACAAAAAGCAGTGAATACCAGCGGATTGACAATGCTCCTATATGGAAAATCTCAGGATTGAGATGCCAGTTTACAAAAAGTGTCTCCATCATATACAACTGAAGTTTCGAAAGCGTTAAGTAAATTCGATACAGCCGGCAAAGTTACAAATTGTTCGGATAAAGGCAAACTGTGACGCAATGATACGTCAGGAAGCGAATAAGTCATCCAATGTCACCTGGCTTTGAACAATACCGGAATGCTTGCCTTTAGCAACGCCAAAAGAAGTAATCATCGTGAGCTGGATTGATTTTGTCTTTTTCTTCAAAGATGACCTAAGGGCACTTATTCTATTTCTTAGCTTCATCTCCTCGTCCGCCTTAAGTTCATATACACTTTCGCAGAACTTCATCTCACAGAGATTTATAGTATTGTCCTTTCTATCAATGAGCAGGTCAATCTGAGCACCCTCTGTCTCATTCGAGTCTTTACGCCAAGTATATTCTTCCGAATCTATCCCGCTGATTCCCAATGCCTGCTTTATCTGGCTTATATGATATAAGGCCACATTTTCAAACGCTAGTCCTGCCCAAGCATAGAACTTCTGAGTGCCTTGCATTGCACTCCAGTAATTTGTCTTGTTTCCAGTTTCGTGCTGTATAAATCTGAAATAGAATAGGGAGAAGAAATCCACAAGCTGATAAAGAGTCTGCGTCTTTCCCAAGCTGAGACTATTGAATTTACGTATGAAACCACAGGACTCCATATTCTTCAATATCTTTGTGAGAGTACCCCCAGAAGGCAGTTTCGCCTCTTCCTTTATCTCATTTCTGGTAAGACCTGAACGTTTTGAATTTAAGATGGATGCCACCTTTATATAGCTTTCCGAATTTCTGAAGAGAGCAGCATAAAGATTGTCAAACTCATTCTTCAGCTCACCATTACGTTTGAAAATCAGTCTATCTATATTCTGTGCAACACTCTCTTCAGGATTCAACAATGTCATGTAATAAGGAATACCTCCAAGTATCATATAATACTCGGCTATCTCATAGCGAGATAGATTGAATCCTAAAGAGTCCAGCATCTGTTCCGTTTCATTTAAAGTAAACGGCTCAAGGAACATCTGTCGTGTCAATCTGTTATGAAGTCCACCATGATTATTGATCAGGTTATCCATCATCCATGAGGTTGCGGATCCGCACACTATCAGAACTATATCACGACGAGAAGACGCCCAGCCATTCCAGAAATGTTCCAACGCAGATATAAAACCAGACTTTGGGGTATCCATCCACGGAAGTTCATCCAGAAGAATCACTTTCCTCTCTTGCGGAAGAGAGGTCAGGTATTTAATCAAGAGATTGAAGGCATCCAGCCAATCATTCGGCTTTTCTGTTAAAGATGAATCATAGAGTTTCAGTGTAGTATAAAAATTCTTTATCTGCTTTTGGGTATTAGCCTTTGCTAGACCAGATACGGAAAACACTAACTCTTTCTCAAAATATTCTTTGATAAGAAAGGTCTTTCCAACTCTACGTCTACCACAAACTGCAAGAAATTCCGCCTTGGAAGAATTGAATATCTTATCCAAGTCTGCTTTCTCTATCTTACGTCCTATTATACTGTCTCTCATGGCCTCAATTTTTCATCAAAGATAGTCATTTTTGCGAAAAAACCCGCGATACTCAGCCAAAATCGCATCAAACATGTCGATTTTGGCTGAGTATCGGACATTTTAGGATTTCAATAACCCTTATGCAGGCAAAGTCGAATACCAAACGATGGCATGAATTATTTCAATCGGTCAATTTGATTGGTGATATAGTCTGAAATAATATCTATAAATATACTATTTACAGAAACTTCTTCAGCTTTCTGCCTGAAAGACCTTAGTGCATTAATAACCTGAGATATAATGATGTCCGCATTGCGCACATCGTTCTCATCAGCAAGTCGCAAAAGCTGATCTCTCGAAACCAACTTATCTGCGTTCCCAATTAACATTGCATGTCTGTCACCGATAAAGCGATTCTTGTAATTTACTGTAAAAGTGACATCGTAAGCAGGAGCAAGTCTCCATATGCCGTCATCTGTCATTGTAAATGAGATGTTTTTATCGTGGTCATCTGTTACACCTGCAAGATAATTGAAAACTGCACGTCTGAAAAGTTGATCAAAATCGTGATAAGGAAGATTCAAAATTCTGCACACTCTAAATATATCCTCATATGATGCAACCTCTCCACATAGGGAACGGAGAGTTGCAGAATGTATCTTTGAACATCGCTTCCGATCAAATCTTTCTGTCAGAAAATGATTGACTCCTGAAATGGACAGAAGTTGAGAATTTTCCATATCAATGCCACTTTCTATGGCCATTTGATAATAAATGAATTCTATCTCAGCACAAGGCCAGGTATCAGAATCATTGAACTTCAGGATATACTGCGTAAAATCATCCGGAAGAAGAATCTGCCCTGAACGAATCTCTCCGGTTTTCCAGTTTATGGCAATAATAGCTTTCGGATGCTTTCCTCCTGCGCTCATACCAACAGACATCAGGTCATTGATTCCCGGTCTGTTCTGAATGTTCATAACAGTATCCTCTCGTGCAGACTCTATTTCCCTTGCCAATTCGTATAATTCTTCCAATATGACAGCATCATCTGCGGATGGATTAAACATCTGAGGTATAAACTCAAAACCGCCCATACCTCTCTTTCCTATGAAAGAGAGTTTATCCACAGAGGTGATATCTCGATTTCCCAAATTATTGGCATCAATCCACTGTGAGAATACCTGATTACCCCAGTCATCAGGAAGAGAACCACTAAGAAACCTTGGCAGGCCCTCGTACTCTCCTCTTCTGCATATATCTGACATACCTTTCCTGACAAAATAAGTAGAAAGGCTATATGGTCCCATAGGATCTATGTCAAACCCAAAAGTATGATAATCCGGATTAAAGGAAACTACAGAGCCTAATTTACCGAATCCAGGCTTGTACCCTCCGTTCCATTGGAGTTTACATATCTCACGTCCGTAGAGAAAAACTTTTATTACATTATTTTTCATTTTTGCGTTTCCTTACCCGGTGTTTACCTTTATATTCCTTTTGTGGAGCATCATATAAACTTGCAGGCATATAAGGTATCGCCTCGGAAATACCTTCAAGCTTCTCTATAGCGCGCATCAGGGCTATAAAATTATCCAGTCTGATGGATGAACCCTCTCCCCTCTCAAAACGCACAATAGTCATAACTGAGACTCCAGATTGTGCCGCTATCTCTTTTTGAGTCAAACGTAAAGCAATCCTGTAATCTCTGAATCTCTGTCCCAATTGGACAATTATGTCATTGTTGGACTTCTCATAAAGGTCCTTAAAATACAAATTATTCATATCACGACAAATATACATATTTGTTTATTTATTACAAATAATTGGGCATAAATATTCAAATATGATAACTCCTTTTCAGTCACTATCAACAGTTGCTGCTGCTTCATTGTTATCGGCTGTCACACATACTGTGTCGGAGGCTATCGGAGGCCGCCTCGGTCTAAGTCGAAAATCACCTGCCATAGACGGCTGCCTCCAGAGGCACTCTGGGAGGGGTAATGCTGGCAGGTGCGGCGATTTTCCCCGAACCTGCCATAGCAAATCCCGTAGAACTGCCTGCACAGCCACATCGTATGGCAGGTGAATTTTGGGTTGGCGATATTAGGCGATTTTGTGACACTTTTGGGTAATTTTTGTGGCACCGACTGCGTTCTGCACGTTGATGGCTGTTTTGTATGTCATAAGGTAAGCACAGGAAAAGCCGTGACATCTCGCGACGGCACGGCTCAAAATGTGTGTAACAACTGAATATCAAATTCAGTTCAAGAGGGTTGTCCCTCTATATGTCTATTCCGGCATCGCCGGATGCTTCCGTTAGTAGAACGAATACGTCTGACTTTCTGCACTGCTCTGCAATGAGGCAGGTACATTTGCGAAGAAGTCAAATCCAGTGCGGCTTTCTATGGCATCTATACTCGTCACTGTAGGCGCTATGTTAGAGGAGTTCGTATCGAACAGATACGCACACCCCACTGCCGAACTCATCACTCCCGGACTTGAGAAAGTGCACTTCATCAGGCACTTCCAGTAGCCGGACGGAGCCGGACAGGTTGCTCCGCTCTTGTCTGTGGCACTCGCAAGGGTTCCTTCGAAAAGAGGTCCGGTTACAACGTAGAGGGTGTCGCTGCCAGTAGTTACAGTGGCTACACCTTGCACCTTCTTTTCCAATTCAACCCACTGTCCCTGATTAAGAGCCGAATACTGCGGAGTCATATTGGTGTAGTAGAAGGTCTGCTTGTTCTGTTCCAAGGTGGTCTGCCTGTCGTTGGATGCTACCTGATGGCCACGGTCATAACTGCGGCCATTGGAGGATGAATATGCTCCGCTGAGGTTCTGCTGCCAGCTTTGGTCGAGGGCGGGGTCATAGGCCCAGGCGTCGTTCCTGCCGACATCGTTGTCCCTAAAGTCGCCGCTGTTGGAGGTGGCGTAGGCTACCCAAAGGGCGGCTTTGTAGGTCTTGTCGTAGAGGAAGCTGTAGTTCCTGACGACCTTGCCGTTATACGAATAGGTGTGCGTTACCACTTTCTGATTCGCGTCAGTTGTGTTGTATCTGCATGCCTTCGTGCTGCCGTAGGTTTCAGTAAAACTGTCGTGGCAGTAGCGTCCTGCATACTTTGTGTCGCTCATACTCACTACCGAGGCCTTCGTGGCTGGCATTTCGTAGTTAGTTAGCCAGGTGTTGAGGCTTTTGGTTGTGAAGCTCTGGGTGCTGCCGTAGAAGGTGCTGATTGTGGAGCTCTTGTCTCCCGTGCCTTGTACCTTTGCGTATGCTCTGTAGTAGTAGGTCGTGCCACTTGAGAGACCACTGAGGGTGGCGCTGAAGGATTCAGTGCTGGTACTGCTAATGCTGCGTGTCAAAGAACTCGTACTGGTTCCGTATTCGAATCCGGTTTCTATTACCGTTCCTGTAGTTAACGAATATGAGCCAGACAGGGCTGCCCCTGTCTGACTTATATTCATCGCTCCGTCAGTAGTTACTGTTGCGTTGGGTTCTTGCCCACCGTCGCCGCCGACGGATGGGAGTCAAAAGTATACCTTAACACTTTCTAATACTCTCTGTCCAGATGCGCCAAGAGTAAATACTACCTTTTTTGTTGGAGTATTACTGCTCGTCCATGTATCGGTCACAGGAATAGTCGAGTCTGTTGATGCGCCACCTGAAGTAAGCGTACCGGAATCAGGAGTTAAAGATGTAATGTAGTCCTTTTTTCCTTGTTTATGGAAAACTAATTCAATCTTAGAAATTGCTTTATCTGTGCTTGAGACGGTAATACTGTTACTTGCATATAATCTCAGCTCATCACTCGTCCATGCTGGGGCACTCGAACCTAAACCTATTGCCGTAGAAATTTTTACTGTTCCAGAAGTACTTGTTGTTCCAGACATTACAATTTCCATAGGTTGAGTCTCTTCTCCACCGCCTTCTCCACTACCAGAACCTGCAGTTGTGGTGCCTTCTGCAGAGCCAGCATCGGAGTCAGTGTAGTTAGTACCGTCACCGATAGCCTTGACATACAGAGTATAAGAAGTCTTTTCGGCAAGGCCTGTCCAGGTGTAGGTGGATTCGGTCTGGGTTGAACCATAAGAGTTTCCACCATCTATGCTCACCTGATATCCACTTGCATTGGCAACTTCATCCCAAGTAAAGGTCAGGCTGTTCTCAGTCTTAGCGGTGCAGCTCACTGAAGGAGCAGCCAACTTCACAGGCTCAGAGCCACCCTCGGATGAGCCAGACTCATCCCAAGATATAGTTATTGAACTTACATATAAAGCTCCTTTATTAGAACGAAGACCAATATACTGATAATCATCAGAAATTGTCAACTCTGTTGAAGTTCCATATACAATTGTACCAATCTTTGTTCCTTGAGAATTAGTATTATACAAATCAGCAGCAGTGCTATACGCAGTATTCTTTCCATATACATCTATAGTTCTACCTGATGTTGTGTTTGAAATCCACTCTACCACGACACTCTTTACCTTTCCTCCAGATGTAGTTGAAACAATACCTGAAGGCCTCGTATCCCTCAAGGAGATTCCATTATTGTTATAGGATGTATTTCCTGCATATACGGCATTGGAAAGAACTGTCACACCAGTAAAGTCCTTATATGTTGTATTTGTTGCCGTAAATAAGCTAGAGACTAATTTATCTTCTACAACAGAACCTTTTTTCCCGGTAGTCACAGGAACAGCTGCCGAGTATTCAGAATCTATATAGTTCTCAACATCTGTAGTTGTTGCCTTTACCTTAACCGAATATGTTGTGGAATAATCAAGACCTGAAACTGCAAGAGTAGAATCGCTTGTGGTGTTAACAAGATCCTCTTTTCCTTCAGAGCTAAGAACAACCTCATATCCGGAAGCATTCTCAACGGCATTCCAGGACACATTCACCTTGTTAGGTGTTTCAGCATCCACGCTTGCAGACACGTTTGCAGGAGCAGAAAGAGTGGTACGGTCGTCAACGAATGATTCAAGTACAAAATCATCCAGAAGAAGATTTCCAGCATCATTTGTTATCTGAATATCGAGCGAGGTATCACTTGAGTTTACGCTCAAGACAAATTTCTGCACAGTGTCAAATGAGCTGGCCGTAGCAGTGAATGAACCCGCATTTATCCAATCTGATGCAGAAGACTCTTTATAGCTTATAGTAACATTTGTATTAGACTGTGAGGTCCTTCCCTGACAAGAGAAAAGAAGAGCTGTTTCATCAGATATGGCTATATTGTTGATTGTGAATACAGCAGAAGCAGTGCCGTTCCATAAATAATAATCAGCCGATGAATGA
This sequence comes from uncultured Bacteroidales bacterium, assembly GCA_945870315.1. GTDB lineage: Bacteria > Bacteroidota > Bacteroidia > Bacteroidales > UBA932 > Cryptobacteroides. Next base: position 1,222 of record CAMBRR010000023.1, on the reverse strand, counting down.
CCATTTCCACTAGTTCTTACATCTGCACTTGTATATACATACTCCAGATTATCAGTTACACCTGTTCCAACAGCCCCAGATTCGCTTGGTTGCGGAGTAGATTTTGTAGATACATTATCAAATCCCTCCACAAAGATTCTGGTCTCGGCAGTCTTTGCTGTATAATTGCCTTCCCCTATGGTAAGGTTGATTACAGCGATCTGGCTCTGAGGGAAAGTCAAATCTTTATTTAGAGTGACCTCTTTAGAGAATGTGTATTTTTCGGTCTCGCCAGAGAAAGTAACTGTAGAACCAGAGGCGACTGTGGTAGGATTTACAACAAGCCATACAGTATTATCCAAACCATCTGTTCCGCCAAAAGCAGGATTATCTGCCGTGTATTTGGCAACTATGGATTCATTGCTTGAAGTCCACTTGGAAATACTTGCTGTAGAGAGATCCACGGCAGCTCGACCTGTAAGGGTTGAATTAGGTGCACTAAAAGTGAACGAAGTCACTTTTTCACCATTAAGAGCGGCTGCACCTTTGAGGTTAACCTTTACGACGGAGAAGATTCTTTTGAAAAATAAATCATCAATTGCTACCTTTCCTTCCTGTGCAATGAAATCACAAGGCTTTGCAACCAAAACATCACATGCTTCATCAATAGTCAGACTGCTTGGTTTTTGTATCTCCGACAGATTTATACCAACTGTACCATCTGTATATCCTTTCTCAAAAGCACCTGCAGGGCTGAAAGAAAGGAATGAACCTTCTGTCAAGTCAGTAGGTACTGTTCCATTAAAGGATGCAGTCGTTCCAGTTTTAGCTGTATTCGATAAGGTCGCTGTAGGGGCTGTTGTTGAAGTGGTTATATCACCGATGAAGATTGCAAGTTCGTCTCCATTAGTCCACTTCGGAGTATAAGTACCTTTACCATCAAGGTTATTTTCAATGAAAGACTTCAACTCAACATTCTCTGCTGTATTGATAATGAAATGCAAAGAATTTTCAGATGTAGAAGGTCTCGTTTCTTCCTTTGTACAAGAAGCTAATGCAAAAGCAGTTATCACTGCAAGAGCAGAAAATTTAAAAACACCTTTCATAAATCCATTACTTTTACATATCATACTCATACTCTGGATTCTCATTTACTGTAGATCCAGCGGCATTAGCATCACCGTACGGACTTTGGCACAAAACTCCTTCTGTTCGAACAGAGAAGATTTCGCAGCTCGGGGCC
>CAMBRR010000022.1 GCA_945870315.1 uncultured Bacteroidales bacterium | reverse complement strand
GGGTGTATATAAAACGAAATGAGATGTCGCCACTCACGTGGGGACAACTCATACTAACCACATAATTAATAACACTAAAACTAATAACCAATAGATTGTGAGACTTACTGATGAACTCTCGAACAATCCGAATGCAAAGGTAATGCTTTTTTCTATATCTGCAAATATTTTTACAAAAAAATCACATATTTTTTATGATATTACCATAAATATCTATTTCAAAGGCGTGGAAAGGGTCCATAAGTCCGTCAATTACAAGAGCATATGTTCCCCTGTCAATTGGCTCCGAAGCATCTGCAGCGTGCCCCGATATCTTTTTGATGTCTGGAAAGTCCACAGGAACACCCAAGATACTCAATACTCGCTCGACATCGGAATAAGTCGCATATGATGAATCAGGCTCAAAACCCGGAACCGAAAAACAGCAATCTCTTGCGCCACTGTAAAAAAGCAAGAGGTCATTCAGTTCAGCTTTTGTCAACTTGTCATCAGGTCGTATTCTGGTAATATTGGTCCATCCTACATTCTCTCCCCTTCCCCGGAGGATTCCGGTAAGTCCGATTCTTTGCAAAGGTTTAAACAAAGGAGAGGTTCTGTCCACATCTATGTATGGCAAAAGGTAGCATCCGTCCTCCAGAAGCCTGCCCTGAAGAGCGCGGACAGATGGCAAGGACATATGTGAACAGGAAGCCGAAAGGGACGCCAGAGCTCCTGCCACCTGACCAATCTGCATTACAACAGGCTGAAGACGGGTTGCGCCATTGGCAATATTGGAAACAGAAATGGATTTTTCAGCCACTATAAGCCCGGGGCAAGATTCAGGAAGAAGGCAGCCAAGCGGAAGTCCAAAGGATGGAACCGGGTGGAAATGCAGGTCTGGAAGGGAATCCTGCCCGGTATAACGGGCGTGATGATGATCCACGGGATAGTCCCCGACTGCAATACAGGTTCGATAAGCATTTGACCTATAAGGATTTACCATATCAGCGCAAGTAAACCTCACCTTGCCTTTGATACGCCTGCTCTCCCGGTGATATGGGATAAAAGGAAGTCCATCAGGAGTCGGGAATTCATCATCCGCAATCCCGATATGCCTCAGTCCGAGTTCTGTCTGGATAAAGTAAATGAAAGAAAGCGTGAAATTCCTGGCATATTCCAAGGCCTCATCCCTCTGCTCAGGAGTCAGTTCTATGAGGTCCAGATAGAAGTCATTGCCCTCGATGGGCCAGTTGATCATATATTTTCCGCCCGGCAATTTTCCATAAGTCATCATCATCTGAGGCGGCCACATTCTGCCTGGTTCTTTCGGATTGACACATAAAGGGTTGATGCAGCAGCAGGCAAAGAGGGAGGGATCATAGCCCTCCGGCTCCGGGATGGTAACATCGGAATCGTATTCCTTCAAAATGGCGACATAGGTCAAATCCTGAACGATTCCGTTTGCCTTCACGGGAGCGATATCCTCACCCGTTTCATCACGACTCTCCATACCCTTGTCCCACGGCACCTGACAAAGGGCAGCAACATCGCCAAGTTCCGTCGCATCTATCAGCACCTTGGTCTTGACTTTCATCTTTCTCCCCTCAGAATCAATCACTTCCAATGTCCAACGATATCCCCTCGCATCAGGATTTTTCCGCATCAGACGACCAACCGAGGCCGACCTCAGCACGGTAAGACACTTTTCTGCAAAGCACATATTCCCAAATATCTCATTCCCGACAGAAGGCTCAAACATAACATTGCTCACCCAGCCGGTCTTAAGGGAGTCCAAAGAGCCATATCTCAGCACAAGCGAATCCACGAACTCTCCCCAAAGACCGCCCCTGAGGTTGTAACACCCGTCCACAGCCGACACTCCGGCACTAGTCAGCATCCCTCCGAGCCACGGCAAGTCATCCACGAGCAAGGTTCGCGAGCCACAGCGGGCCGATTCTACGGCGGCAGTCACCCCACTCAGTCCCCCGCCTACGATTACCACGTCCCACTTCCTCGAGCAGGAGGTCAGAAGAACAAGGGCAAAAAATATGATTTTCTTCATAAAAGTTTCAAATTAACCCTGCAAGATATGAAATTTTACCACAAATCCGGAAATTTTACAACTGATTTGCGTCTTTTACGGATTTTCAGTCAGCAGAATTTGGCTGGCTTGGGCTTTGGATTAACTTTGCGGCCGTTTTTTCTGTACTTGGGAATTGCAAATTGCGGTTCCATAACTAATAAATATATGAAGATAGAAGGTAGTAGTGTACTGATCACCGGAGGAGCGTCCGGTATAGGTAAAATTATGGGCAGGATGGCCCTGGAGAAAGGTGCAAGCAAGTTGATTATCTGGGATATCAACCCCGTAAGCATTGAGAAAGCAATCAGCGAGTTAAGTCCCCTCGGCCCTGTCAAAGGATTCATAGTGGACGTATCTGACAACGAAAAGGTGACGGAGGGTTATGCCAGAGTGGTGCGCGAATGCGGCCAGGTGGATATCCTCATCAACTGCGCCGGAATAGTCACCAGCAACAAGACTTTCGACAAACAGACTCCGGAGGAAATTGTCAGGACCATCAACATCAACACAATAGCCCCGATGTTTGTCACAAGGGCAATACTCCCTGATATGCTTTCGCGTAACAGAGGACACATCTGCAACATTGCCTCAGCCGGAGGAATGCTCGGAAATCCGAGAATGTCCGTTTACGGAGCAAGCAAATGGGGTGCAATCGGCTGGTCAGATTCTGTCAGAATTGAACTTCAAAGCGAGAAAAAAGACGTTCATGTCACTACCGTAGCCCCATACTACATCAATACAGGAATGTTTGACGGGGTAAAATCCAAGGTCTTCCCTATTCTGGAACCGGAATATGTTGCCAAGAGAGTGCTGCGTGCCATAGAGAAGAACACAATCTTTGAGGGCATCCCGTTCGGTCTGCATTTCATCCGCTTCTGCCAGGCAATTCTGCCGATTCGTCTTCTAGACCTTATTTTCGGAGAATGGTTCGGGATTTACCACACGATGGACAATTTCACAGGAAGAAAAGTCTGATGAGTAAATTTTGACTATCTTTGCGGCTACCAAACTGAATTGAGATGACAAATACTTCCGAAGAGAAAATCATATCCATTCTGAAGGCACAACAGGAATATTTCCGCAGCGGAGTTACACTTGAGTTAAGTTTCAGGAAGAAAATGCTGTGTAAATTCCGCGATGCCATGCTGAAATGGGAAGAAAGGCTTGCACAGGCTCTTTGGCAGGATCTCCACAAATCTTATCAGGAGGCCTACCTTACTGAAATAAGCATAGTAAATGCTGAGATTAAAAACCACATATCCCACATCGGGAAATGGGCAAGAAGGGAAAGGATTTACAGTCCGCTTAAGCTCTTTCCTTCAAGGAGTTACATTGTCAAGGAACCTCTGGGCAATACCCTCGTTATCTCTCCGTGGAACTACCCTGTGCAGCTATTGCTGAACCCTCTGGTCGGTGCCATCTCAGCAGGCAACACCGCCGTACTGAAACCCTCACCCTATGTTCCGACAGTCTCCAAAGTCATCGAAGATATGATAGCGGAGACCTTCGACCAGAATTATGTGGCTGTGGTCCAGGGAAACAGGGAGGTCAACAAGATTCTGTTCGCCCAGAAATGGGACCTTATTTTCTTTACAGGCAGCCCGGCTCTTGCAAAGAACGTAATGGAGGCTGCTGCAAAGCATCTTACACCAGTTGTTCTGGAACTTGGAGGCAAGAGTCCCTGCATTATCGACAAGAATGCCGACATAGCAAGGGCGGCCCGCAGAATAGCTTGGGGAAAGACTCTCAACAGCGGACAGACCTGCATCGCACCCGACTACATACTAATTCATAAAGATGTCAAAGAGGAATTTGTAAAAGCCTTTGAAATGCAGGTGCACGACCTCCACGGAGATGATATCCAGAAGGATGAACACTATGTCAGGATGGTAAATGATAAGGCTTTTGAAAGGGTGGCCAGCTATATTTCCTCAGCCAAGGTCCTGTGCGGAGGACATACGGATGCGCAGACAAGATACATTGAACCGACACTGATAGATTCTCCCGGGGAGGATTCCCCAGTGATGACAGAGGAAATCTTCGGTCCTGTCTTTCCGTTGACTGTCCTTGATGACAGTGGAAGCAGTTTTCTTGACAAAGCAGTTGACTTTGTCGTTTCCAGGCCGAAGCCACTTGCGTTTTATTATTTCGGCAAGGAAAAGGACGGTTGGGAAGCCATCAGAAGGACGTCTTCAGGTGGCGGGTGCATCAATGACGTGATTATGCATATCGCGAATGAAAATGTTCCATTCGGCGGAGTGGGCAATTCCGGAATGGGAAGATATCACGGAAAGGACAGTTTTGAAGCCTTCAGCCACAGACGTTCCATCATAGTCACCGGCAATCTTATTGACCTGCCTTTCAGGTATATGCCTTACAAACTGTTCAACCTCGTTAAGAAGATTCTATGATGGAGGCCACAAGCAAAACTATCATCCTCGGAAGCAATTCCCCAAGACGAAAAGAACTTTTGGCAGCACTCGGATTCGACTTTAAGGTAGATACCGGCAACAGTTTTGAGGAAATATACGACAAGAACACTCCCCATGACAAAATCCCGGAAGTCCTTTCGGAAGGAAAATCCCACGGATTCCATAGAGAACTCTCTAACAACGAGATACTTATCACATCTGATACCCTCGTCCTGTGCGGGGACCAGGTGATGGGCAAGCCGCATTCAAGAGAGGAAGCCTTCCGGATGCTGTCGCTTCTGTCGGACAACACTCATAAGGTAATCACTGCTGTAACCATCCGCGACAGGGAAAGGACAGTAACGAGGAGCGACGTCGCCACGGTTCATTTCAGGAAATTGACCGATGATGAAATCAATTGGTACATAGACCATTACAAGCCTTTCGACAAGGCCGGGGCCTATGGCATCCAGGAATGGATAGGATATATCGGGATTGATAGGATAGAAGGTTCATTTTTCACCATAATGGGACTTCCCGTCCACCTTGTGTACTCGCTTCTGAAGGAGTTCCTGCTATAACCAGTAATTCGCTCTCTTGCGAACTGCTGCCGAATCGCACAACATCATTATGAACTCTTCCGCAGCCCTTTTCCTATAGGTCTTGCGTAGAGTATGGACGCATCCTTCCATTATGTTGTCAGGCACTTCCAGCGGGATGGATTTCAATCCCGGATATTGATATACCGCTGATTCTGAGAGTATTGTCAGCAGGTTGCTTCCGTGCACGATATCCAGAAGCACATTCACTTCATTCAGCTCAACTCGAACTTTCATCTGTCGCACGGCGTCAGGGAAAACTGCATCAAAGGCGTTCCTCGCCTGCAGGCCGTGAGAAGGCATAACCATTTCATAAGGCATAAGGTCGGAAAGCATCAGGGACTTCTTATCGGCAAGAGGATGATTGCTGCCAAGGATGACACTGAGAGTATTGTCGAAAAGATTGTGGGAGATTATTTCATCCCCGATGCTAGCAGGCTTGAATGCAAGCACGAAGTCCAATTCCCTCTTCTTCAACATATCCAGCAACTCTTCCATCGTCTTGTACCAGATTTCGAGTTTCACTGCCGGATGAACTTTCATAAATTCAAGCACGGTTTCGGTCAGAATCGGGGCAAATGAAAAAGTTGTTCCGATTTTCAATGTACCAGACAACATATATTTCAAATCCCTGATCCTATCGAAGCACGCGGACGCGCACTGAAGGGTTTCCTTGGCATATGGAAGCAGCTGCTCACCACTTTCTGTGAGTGTGACGCTGTGGCTGTCTCTTTGAAACAATTCCGTATCGAGTTCCTGTTCAAGCTGTCGGATTTGCTGTGACAGAGTGCTTTGTGAAATAGACAACGACTTTGCTGCTTCTGAGAAGTTCAACAAAAGCGCAGTTTCCACAAAATATCTAAGTTGCCTGAGTTCCATAATCCTTGAATGCGGTTGCAAATATAGCAATAAATGAATATCTTCGCGGCTTATTTTTTAAAACTCATTCAAATAATGAAACAAAGATTCCTAAAACTGGCAATTTCAATTGTACTCCTTCAATTTTCAGTACTCATTTCCAAAGCACAGAACATCCAGCTCCATTATGATTTCGGAAGACAATGCGCAACCTCAACCATTGAAATGTTCAAACCTGACCGTGCAGGAAGCACATTTTTCTTCGTGGATATGGACTATAAGCCGAAGGTGACAGGGGCATATTTCGAGATTGCAAGGGAATTCTGTTTCTGGCAAAACAGCAAGGCCGGCTGGCTGAGCATACATATAGAATACAACGGAGGATTGGACATCCAGGCAAAGTCCTACAACAACGCCATTCTTCCCGGCCTTACCTACAGCGGGCACTCCAAGGATTACCGCAAGACTTGGTCGCTCTCGGCAATGTACAAAGCCATTCCGGGAACCGTAGATGCAAATGGAAACAAACAGGTCCACAACTTCCAGGTAACCGGAGTGTGGACCATCAATTTTGCATATGATTGGCTTACTTTCTGCGGGTTTGCCGATTTCTGGAGGGAATGCCGTCCTTGGCAGGGAACCGAATACATTTTCATTTCTGAACCACAACTCTGGCTGAACTTCAAGAAGATCCCTAAATGGGACGATGTCAACCTCAGCCTAGGCACCGAAGTCGAGCTTTCAGCCAACTTCGCAGGCAAAGGCTTTGCCTGTTATCCCACCATCGCCCTTAAGTATCAGTTCTGATTGTCCTCTTTGGGGAGGTTCCTTCCAAGTAGAAAAGCTCCTAACAGGGCAGCGATAAGCGAGCCTGATAGAATTCCGAATTTGGCCTGATTGAGGTATTGAACGCCATCCTGACCAAGAGGCGAGAATGAAAGGTCCGCGATGAACATTGACACGGTGAAACCGATACCACAGAGCACGCACACGCTTGCAAACGACTTCCAGTCAGCCCCTTGAGGAAGTGAAACCAGTTTGAGTTTGACTGAAATCCAGGAGAACGAGAACACTCCTACAAATTTGCCGACTATCAGTCCTAGCATCACTGCAAGGCTGACTCCGGAAAACAGTTCTCCAGGTGCCATACCTTTCAACACAACCCCGGCGTTTGCAAATGCAAACAGCGGAATAACGAACCAGTTGATGAGTCCCTGAAGGTTGTCCTCAAGGTCCTGGAGGGGACTGATGAGTTTGTCGGCTGCAGACTCGATACTTTTCAGGATATGAATCTGGTCGTGGGTAAGAACCACCGTATTATGTTGATTGTCAATATCTATTACAGGGAATTTGGATATATTGTTGCGAATGCGTTCCAGATAGTGGCCGGTTCCGTTTTTAAGTGTGGCGGGAACACAGAATGCCACAATCACTCCCGCAATCGTTGCGTGGATGCCGGAATTGAGCATCATATACCATAGTACCAGACCTACGATGAGGTAAAAGGCCTTGCTTCTGACCTTTCTCCAGTTTGCAATCACCATCACCAAGATGCAAATAACAGCAAGAGTAAAGAAAATCCAGTTGATGCCGGATGTATAGAAAAGGGCTATCACTATGATGCCACCAAGGTCATCTGCCACGGCAAGGGCTGCCAGGAATACCTTCAGGCCCACAGGAACGCGAGTTTTGAAGATAGCTAGCACACCGAGGGAAAAGGCGATGTCTGTTGCCATCGGTATTGCCAATCCCCTATGTGCAATGGGATTGCCGTGTGCAAGCAAGGCATAGATAACAACCGGCACTATCATTCCACCGCAAGCACCGATAATCGGCAGCAAGGCTTTTTTGAGTGAAGAAAGCTCACCCACGAGAATTTCTCTCTTGATTTCAAGTCCCACGGACAGGAAGAAAATCGCCATCAGGAAGTCATTTATCACCTGCATCAGTGTCATCGGGTGTCCACCGTGGCTGAACAGGTTGAAGCGTCCTATTGAAAGGGATACTTCATTCTGCCACAGGGAATTGTACCAGGATGAAGTCCAGGGCATATTGGCGCACAGCAGAGCAAGGATGGTGCATACAATCAGCACCACACTGGAGTTCACGTGACTCTTTATCTTGCTAAGGAAACTGTAATTGTTCATCTGATTCTGTTCCATTGTCATTTTGAAGTTTCAAATTTAAGCCAGCAAATGTACTCCTTTTTGGCGTCTAAATCAAAAAAAAGCGACTCAGTTTACTGAAGTTTATATTCTCGTATTATGTTCCTATAAACCCTGCAGAGGGCAATACGACAACTGCAAAATTGGTGTAAGTTTCTCAACGGAGAACAGACGGATCTAAGATTGGAAAGTTATTGAATAAGCATTATGAAAGTAAGCAAACCTTACCCTTTGGAATAAGACAATCAGGCAGCGTTTATCGGATTACGGAAATGCTGCCTGATTGCTTATGCAATATATAAAACTATTGTAAAAAAGTTTCGATATTTATTGCCATTTATTTACCTTCGTTGCAAATATTTAGAAGTTATGGCTGTATATGTAAAAGCAATACCGACGTTACAGGGTTCAGTAGCTGAACGCTTCGTCAAGATGTCTGAGGATAACCTTCTCAGACGCGGGTCTGTTGACTTTACAAAATCAGCAGCTAACTCACGTGCTATCCTAGCTAAAAGATCTAAGAGAAAACAGTAGAGAGGGAAGATTGTCGTGGGGTTATGCGCTTTCTCTTTGGCTAGTTCAGCCCTGAGAACAGATACTCTGCCAAATAACAAAAGAAACAAATTCAATCGACCAATCCCAAATAGCAAGAGACGATCTCAGTACCCGGCTATTCTTATAGGTCAGCTCTGTATCTTTGATGGCTTTGGCCAGAAGACCTTTGGCCACAATATAGGCGATGAGATGATGGATCTAATCAAGACAATGGTTATAGATCCTGAAAATGATAACGCAGCAAGATATATTGTAGTTGACGCAATAAATAAGCCAGAAGTGATTGATTACTATCAAAGAAACGGCTTCGAGTTCTTGTTCACAATCTAGACTTATGTTCTTTGATTTGATTGTTCTCAGACAATCATAAACTCCCAATCTCCAACAAACCATGATACTGCGAATGGTATCCGGTAACAGTATCCAACAGCAGACACCTGATGTGTATCTGAAACATCTCTAGATCATTTTTGTTCATCGCAACCACAAACACAATCTCAGAACTAGCAATCCATATTCTAATATTTTTTGCAAATATAAAAAACATATTGGAATATGGAAATATTAAAGAAAAACAATATTATAACATTTATCTTATGCCGCCAAAAGGAGTCAAGGTGACTCCTTTTGGCGTATAAATCAAAAAAACGTCAATCAATGACAACCTCATCAATGAAGAGGAAGGCGTTATTTCCCTTTGCATTGTGCCACTGTGGCATCTGCTGCACCGGATTGACGGTCAGCCTTACATATCTTGCAGACGTTGTCGGAAAGGACAGGGAATAAACCTTCCTGTCATCTTTATCACCCTGATTTTCAACCGGGAATGCAACGCTTGCCACCTCAGTGAAAGTCACATTGTCTTCTGATAGTTCCACCGTCATTGCACTGGGATGGAAGATAGTGCTGCCCTTCATCACGAGAGATCCGACAGAAATTCTTGAATATGAAGTCTTTCCATCCATCTCTATCGTCATCACCGCCGGATTGCCATACCAGGCGGACCACAATCCGTCAGAGAAGTTATTGGAACCATAGATTCCATCTACGAGGGATAGAGGCGCCCCAAATTTATAATGAGGCTGAGGCTGCGAAAGAAGGGTAACTGGTCTGCCAAGAGCCTTGTTGTCGTGGATGACGAATGAAAATACCCGGTCAGGGGATTTAGGTCCGAAAGAACGGGCCTTGATGGTGCAGCCAGTGCGAATCTCTATCGGTCCCGTATATTCAGGAGATTTTTCAGTCGGTTCGCTGCCATCTAGGGTATAACGAACTAAGGCATTATCTATCGTGGACAGAATTGCTTCAACACAGCAGTGGGACTCGTTTACAAGCGAGGTACAAGTAACCTCAAATGCAGTCCTGGAATAATTGTACCCCATCAAATCATAGATATCAGTCATTCGCGGAATTAAGCCGATGAAACGCTGCAGGTTCTTTCCTTCTGGCTGAGTCCACTGGACCTCGCTGAGTGCAGCAGCCCTTGGAAGCAGCATATACTCAAGATGCTCAGGAGTGTGGATATATTCAGTCCACAAATTGGCCTGAACCCCGAGAATGTGTTCCCTTGCCATCTCGTCCATATCCTGGGTGAAAGGCTCGTATGAATAGACCTTCTCAAGAGGGAGATATCCACCGATGGAAAGAGGCTCATTTGCAGCATCCTTTCCTTGGCAATAATCGAAATAGAAATGGCTGTTCGGAGTCATTATGGCATCGTGTCCTGCCTTGGTGGCAGCAATTCCTCCCTGGCTTCCTCTCCAGGACATCACAGTTGCATTAGGGGAGAGCTTGCCTTCGAGAATTTCGTCCCAACCGATGATTTTGCGGCCTTTAGAATTGAGATACTTTTCAATCCTCTCCATCACATAACTCTGCAGGTAGTGCTCTGCTTTGAAGGATCCATCGTCTTTCAAGCCAAGTTCCCTGATTTTCTCCTGGCAGGCCGGACAGTTTTCCCATCTGGTCTTGGGACATTCGTCACCGCCGATGTGTATATAAGTTGAAGGGAAGAGGTCCATTACCTCATCAAGAACATTCTCCAAAAATGTAAAAGTCTCTTCCTTTCCCACACACAGGACATCATCCGACACTCCCCACCTCTGCCATACTTCATAAGGGCCACCCGTGCATCCAAGCTCAGGATAGGATGTTATGGCTGCAAGCATATGCCCAGGAAGATCGATTTCCGGAATGACCGTGATTCCCCTATCGGCAGCATATTGCACCACCTCCGAAATTTGTTCTCGGGTGTAATAGCCACCATATGGAATTCCGTCATATTCACCCCAGTTGTGACCTACCATTGTGCCATTTCTCATTGAACCGACCTCTGTAAGACGCGGATATTTTTTGATTTCAATTCTCCAGCCCTGGTCATCAGTAAGGTGCCAGTGGAAGGTGTTCATCTTGTACATTTCGAGGATGTCAAGGTATTTCTTCACCTCTTCTACGGAGAAGAAATGGCGAGAAACATCCAGGTGCATTCCTCTGTAGCCGAAGCGTGGGGCATCGTTCACCTTGCAGCATTGGAGTGTCCAGTCTGCCCGAGGTGAGGGTGAGTTGCCGAAGATTTCCTTAGGGAGCATCTGTCGGAGAGTCTGGATGGCAAAACGGAAACCGTTGTCTGACGAGGCCTTTACAAGGACTCTTTCCGTGGTAATTTCCAGGCTGTAAGCCTCAGCAGGCAAGCTTGAGTCAAGGATGAATACAAAGCCATTGCGAGCCCTGCCTTCTCTGACCTTGCTGGTCTTTTGAGTAATGGCTGACAGTTTTGAGGAAAACCTCTTCACTGCATCTTTTGCCCCGCTACCAATGGACTTGTCGAGAGTGAATGTGGCTCCATCCACTCTGAAAGTTCCTTCGCAAAGGGTTACCTCATTGGGATAAGGAATCACACCAATTGATGACGGAACTCCCGCGTTGCAAATAACAAGCGGGAGCATTTCCATCATCACAATCAGTATTATTCTATGAACAAATGAATTGATTGTCATCATTAAGCATCGATACTAATTAACAGCCTGTGGCCAGTAGATAAAGGAATCTGAAGTAGTACTCATAATTATCATTCCGGCATCTCTAGCTTCCGTATCACGAACGATAACGTGGTACTGGTCAAGCAGGAATGTTGAAATATTAGGGAAACGGCCCTTGAACTTTTCCATAGATCCAGCAACTCCTCCAAGGCCTCCTACATCTGTCATTCCTGCAGCAGAATCAAATTTCAAGACATCTGTACCGGCTATAGGCAAGTTTCCTTCCGGACTTGAAGCACGATATTTCAAATTATAGTGTACCCAGTCATTTTTATCAGTTTCAGCAACATACTCATATGAGAAATTTGCTGCAAATGTCTGGTAAACACCATTCCACTCAAGTCCATAATATGGATGTTTAGCTTCCTCTGTAAAATCACTAGAAACAGTAGGTTTTGTGTTTTTGAAATGCCACTGGTAATAGTTATACTTCCATTCAGAGTTTTCATCCTGATACCAATAATAAGGATCAGAAGTGAAATAATCCTTCACTGTCTTAAGCTGGTCATACTGGCCCCAGCACCAGTTATCAGTCAGTTGCGTACCAGTTCCCAAAACCCCCAAATCAGTCATATCCGGGAATGAAGCTTCAGTGCTAGAAATCTCTATTGAACCCAAAGAATATTCCTTTCCCGGAAGAATGACAGGTGTATCGAAAGTTAGGGTATTGGTATTTGCAGTCAGAGTAGGCTCATAACGGGTAACCTTTTTGTTGACAAAATCGAAAGTTGTGAAATGAATCGTTGATTTGGCGATATCAACATAATAGTGGGCAATAAACTTACTATATGCACCGCCATCGCCATATACACGAATAACCTTTGAACCATATCCAAGGTTCAACATCTTTGTCAGAAGATCATTAACCGGGTCCCAATCGGTAGTGAATTTGAGTTTTTCTACCTTTCCGGCGTTGAAAGAGAAGTTCTCAGGGAGGACGAGCTGTTTCTCGTGGCCGTTGACACTGATGGAAAGAGTTTCTCCGGTAGAGGCGGTGAAAGGCTTCACTGCAAGATAAAACTTGGCAGAGGCTCCATTTGCAATTGCCTCACCGGAAGCGACAGTCAGGGAAGCCACATTGGAAGATTCGTTCTCCTTGGCAGCATATACCGGAGTTTCCCCTGTGATGTCGACATAGAATTTACCCACAATCTTCTGTCCATCAGGAACCTTGAAAGAAATGTTCTCCACTACAAGGTCGGAACCGGTGGAATTGACAACTTCAACTTCAAGGATGGAAGCGAGGTGGTGCATCTGCAAGGAAGGAGCCTCGCTGGCTGCAACACCCTTGGCTACGCCATATAGCGGGCAGGCAGTTGCACAAAGATGCGAAGTGTTGCTGTTACCTGTCTGAGTCTGGTTGCCATTGTAGGCGCTGCCGATTATCGCTGAACCCTCAGTCCTGGTAGCTGGGGTCGATGCATAATATGTATATGGATAGATGGCATACCAGTCATAACTCTTGCCACCCTCAAGTGCAGAAGCAAGCGTACCCCTGAATATTCCAGCGGACAAATCTTCCGCAGAAATGGAGAAAGCGCCATCGCTCACATATGTGCTGGTAGCGGCCTCCGCGTGGAAGAGATTGATGGCATCTGATGCAGTCCAACTTGTGGCAAAGCCTTCAATCGTTGTCTTGGTCTGGTCAGAAAAGGCGAATACAGAGAACGGAACACCTTCTTCGACTTCAACATTGTTTTCTCCTTCATTCTCTAAAGGATTTTCAATCTCTTTCGTGCAGTTGACAAGTGCAAGTGCACAGGCGAGCATCATACCAAAGGATAAATAACATCTTTTCATACTCTCTTATCTTTAGAAATTGAGAACTTCGTCAGTCTCCTCATATTCTAATGAGTCGATACTGAAGTTTCCACTCTGACTCTGACAAAGCACCTTTTCGGGCTCTAGGTCAATGCAATTCACCTGAGGTTCCTCATAGGACATCTCACGGTTGTTTAGTTTTTTAATGTAATTCATTGTATTGATTATTAGTGTTTAATTTTTCTGTTCTAGATAATCCTGATATTCCTGCCACAAGTCCTGTATGGTAGCCGAAGGACCGAAAATGTATTTCATAGCTCCGTCAAAGCTCCATATATCAAGATCGCGTACGGAAAGATGGAATTTCCTGATAGCATCCGGATCCTTTTGAGTGAGCCACTGGATAAAGAATCCGGTGGTGCGGTAACCGTCAAGCCAGTTTCCGCCAGGTTTTCTGGTTGACATATCAAAATAGCCGGACTCTGCCCTTACGGCATCAGCCAGGCCCTCAATGCAGGCCCAGAATTCCTTATTGGTCGAATAGGTACCTATTCCTTTCGGTTCAAACTGGTAAGCGTGTACTAATTCGTGGAAAAGCACGCCTCTGGTCTCGAAATCAAGCCTGAACATTGACCTGGACGCAGACTTTTCAACGTGTCTTGTGCTGAAATAAACGGTTGTTTCTGCAGGTGTTCCTTCCTTTGCGGAAATTCCGTCATAATCTTTCAGCTGATAATTGATTTTCCCTACGTGATTCATCGGATCAGAAGCCGACCAGAACAGGATTTGGGCAACCTTGAGGCAGTGTTCACGAATGAATGACTCCGGATCGGGAACCAGCTGGGAATACAAGCGAGCTCCTTCGGTCTCCGGATTCAGCGAAGTGAAATTAACCTCCGGATAGATAAAATCGGTCCATTCAGGCGCTACGGAATCTCCGAAATGGTCAATACCGACCGCCAGGGACGGAGGGATGGCACCTTCGGAAACAGCCCTCCTGCGATTCGGCTTCGGACTCATCACGAAATGAAGTTTGGCTCCGTCCTTGATGTCGGAATAACTGAGCCAAGAACGGTCGAGAGGTTGTCCGTTGAGGAAAGCTTTCTTTATATAGACATTGTCCTTGCTCCAGTTTTCAGTCGTCACTTCAATTGAGGCTCCGTTGAAAAGGCGGAGAGTTGCAGCCTTGGCAGTCGGTGAACCGATGTTGTAAACATTGCTGGATGGAGCAGTTGGATAAAATCCGAGGGTGTTGAAGATATACCAGGCAGACATCTGTCCGCAATCGTCGTTTCCGCTCAGAGAGCCCGGCTGGTTGCCGTAGAAGTTATCTGCAACATACCTTACCCATTTCTGACATTTCCACGGTTGGCCAAGATAGTTGTAAAGATATGTGACACCGTGACAAGGCTCATTCCCATGCCAATAGCCTCCGATGCGGCCCCAGATATCGTGAGCTCCGGGGATATCTTCAGGAAGTTCTACTGTAAAGAGAGAATCCAAGCGTGCCTGATAGAGGTCTTTCCCGACCAAGGAGATATGGTCCTTGACATTGTGAGGCACATACCAGGTATATTGGAGGGTAAACCCTTCTGTGATGTCGCCCCATCCGTTCACTGAGCCCGGGCCTTGATAGGCAATAGGGCTGAAAGGTGTCCTCCAGAGTCCCTTGCTGTCGCGCCCCCTCATATATCCAGTTTGAGCATCAAGCAGATTGCGGTAAGAAAGAGAACGTTCCATAAAGAAGACGTAATCCTCCATCTTACCCAAGGCTCTGGCAGCTTGGGCAATGCAATAGTCATCGTAGGCATATTCAAGGGTTTTGGAAACGGATTCTGCTTCCTTGTCGAAAGGCACATAGCCGAGGGACGTGTACTCCGGAAGACAGTCATAATTCGGATTCGTGGCAGTTGTCTTCATAGCCTCGAATGCCCTCTCGTAATCAAAACCTGGAATTCCCTTGACTATCATATCGGCAAGCACAGACACGGCGTGGTAGCCAATCATACACCAGGTCTCATTGCCGTAGAAAGACCAGATTGGAAGCATCTTCTCTACGCTCTTGTCATAGTGGGCGAGCATTGAATTGGCGATGTCGGCGCTTATGTCAGGACGGACGAGGTTCATCAGCGGATGGAATGCCCTGTAGGTATCCCACAATGAGAATGTGGTGTAATTGGTGAATCCATCCTCGGAGACTATGCTCTTGTCAAGTGCCCTGTAACGTCCGTCGGCATCGTGGAATACGAACGGAGAAAGAAGACATCTGTATGCCGAAGTATAGAAAGTTTCCTTCTCACTGTCAGTTCCTTCCACGCTGAAACGCGAGAGTTCCTTCTCCCATTTCTTCTCCCCTTCACTGCGGACCATATCGAAATCCTTGCCTTCTATTTCCTTGAGATTGTTCCTTGCGCCTTGGTGGTCAACGGAAGATATTGCCACCTTGACAGTCACTTGTTCCTGCTCCTGGGTGGAAAATTTCATCCAGAACTTCAGGTTCTTGCCCCAGGCTTCCCTGGAACTGCGGAATCTCTTGGTGTTGTAGCATACGAGCTTGCCATCCTGCATTATTCCGAAGTTCTCAATAGGTTTGGAGAAGACTGCCGTGAAGTAGATATGTCTCTCCGCTCCCCAGCCATTGACCAGTTTATAGCCTGTGAGGGTGTAATCATCCTCCATTCTAAGGTCGGACCAGGCGCAATTGAACCAGAGAGTATGGTCCAGGTCGATGAGGATGAACGACTCGTCTGACTTAGGATAGGTAAAACGGAACATTCCGCTCCTGAGAGCCGAAGTCATCTCCGCCTTTACGCCATAATCCTGAAGTTCAACACTATAATAGTTCGGTGAACACCATTCCCTATCGTGGCTGTACCTTGAACGGTAGCCGCCGTCCGGTGCCTCGTGAGTTCCAGGTTCCAGGTGAATCTCACCTGTGCCGGGCATAAAGAGGAAGTCTCCCAGATCCGGAATTCCGGTACCGCTGAGATGAGAGAGAGAGAAACCCAAAAGTGTAGGATGGTCATATTTGTATCCAGCAGCTGCATCATAGAAATCCCTGTCGGTATCAGGACTGATCTGGATGCCTCCGAAAGGGATCTGGGCACCGGGGTAAACATTGCCGTATCCAGCAGTGCCGACCAGGGGTTTGACATACTGGATGCGCGACTGGTCATCTGCCCTCAAAGCTGTAGATATCATCGCTGCTAGCAGCAAGACCATCATCCATTTTTTATGCATATTACTTATCATAAATCAATTAAACTATTCCGCACTCAGTGAATACGGTTTGACATAGACTTTTCTCTTGTTCGGTGTCGATTTCATCTTGAACTCTATCACGGCTCCGTCCTTGAGGTCATCGTGCCTGAAGTATGCCCTGTCCCACGGTTGTCCATTCAGGGTGACGGAGTGCACATAGCGGTTGCGAGAACTTGCACCATCTGCCTTTATTTCGATGGTACGGCCGTTTTCAAGATTGATTTTCATATACGGGAAATACGGAGTTCCTATTACATATTCGTCCGATCCCGGGCATACGGGATAGAATCCCATTGCGGAAAAGACATACCACGCAGACATCTGGCCGCAATCATCGTTGCCACACAAGCCGTTGATTTCAGGGCGATACATACTATCCATTATTTCCCTCACCCAATATTGTGTCTTCCAAGGGCTGGATGTCCACATATAAAGATATGGAACATGGTGGCTCGGCTCGTTTCCGTGTACATACATTCCTAGCAGTCCTTCGCGAGTGACATCCTCAGTTTCAGCAAAATATCTGTCAGGAAGATATTCCGTGAACAGGCTATCAAGTCTTGCAGTAAACTCTTTGTCACCTCCCATAAGGTCAATCAGGCCGGCAGGATCGTGAGGAACGTACATTGAATAGTTCCAGGAATTACCCTCAATGAACCCCTGACCGTGGGTGGAATAAAGGTTGAAATCCTGTTTCCATTCTCCATTAGACATCCTTGCCCGCGCAAAGCCTATGGAAGGATCGAAGACATTGCGGTAGTTGAATGCCCTCTGACGATAAATGCCGGCGATGCTGTCACACCCTGCCTGACGGGCCATATTGTAGATTACCCAGTCGTCATAGGCATATTCCAGAGTTATGGATGAGCCGGACCCGTTTTCATCGAAAGGAACATATCCCTTTTCCTTATATGATCGCGTCCCATCATAATAGTCACAATTCGAACTTGAAAGCACTGCCTGCATTGCGAGCTCCCTGTCCATTTCTATTCCCTTGGCAAGTGCATCTCCTATCACTGAAACTCCGTGATAACCAATCATACACCAGTTTTCATTGCCCATATGGGACCATATCGGCAGAAGGTGATGGACACTTTGGGAATAATGCCTGAGAAGGGACTCTGAAAAGGCCTTGCTACGCTCTCTTCCGATAAGGTTGAACAGTGGGTGTTCAGCCCTGTAGGTATCCCAAAGCGAGAAGACGGTGTAGTTGCTCTCTCCTTTTTCAAGCTGGTGGACATCAAGGTCAAGGCCCCTATACCTGCCGTCAACATCCATATAGAGCGAAGGATTGACCATCGTATGGTAGAGGGATGTGTAGAACATAGTTCTGGCATCATCATCGCCCTCTACCTCAACTGATGAAAGGGCATTCCTCCATTTTGTGGCTGCCTTCTCACGGATTTCATCGAAGGTGTACGGAGATGCTTCTGCCCTGAGGTTTGCCAGGGCTCCCGCAGTGCTGACCGCTGACAGGGCAACCTTTACTTCAAGAGGTTCAGGAGAGTCGCCGAAGTTGAAATTCATCACGACATTGCAACCTCCCACTTCCGGGAAATTCTTCGACTGGTCGAATTTTCTCCAGAAACCAGTATAGCTCAGCGGTTGGCGGTCCTTGAATCCATATTCCATAACAGGCTTGGAGAAGGAAATGGCAAAATAAGTATAATTAACTCTTGCCCAGCCACTTGTAATGCGGAAACCGGTAACGAGGGTATCATTTTCGACACGTACATTGGCCCATCTTGTCTTGCCTTCAAAATTGTATATTCCGTGTCCGAGGTCCATAATCAGAATCTGTTCCTTTCCTTGAGGGTAGGTATATTTATGGACTCCCGTCCTTTCCGTTGCGGTAAGTTGGGCAGTGACATCCCAATCCGAAAGCCTCACCCGGTAATATCCGGGAGAGGCGGTTTCTTCTGAATGTGAATAAGCCGAGCGATAGCCCGAATGTGGAACAGAAGGATCACCAGGTTCAAGCCTCGGAGCATCCGTGACTGGCATTAGAAGGATGTCCCCAAGATCGGAATGCCCCGTACCACTGAGGTGAGTGTGAGAGAAACCGACAATGGTAGGATCATCGTACTGATAACCGGCACAATGGGCATAGACGTCTCCGTTATACTTGCCATCCTTCCACATCGGAGCTGTATCGGTATCCGGGCTCAGCTGCACCACTGAATGAGGCACACAAGCACCTGGGAATACGTGCCCCATACTGCTTGTACCTATCAACGGATTGACACATTCTAGGACGTCCCGGGACTGAGCCAGGAGTGAAGACGGCAATATGGCAAGTGCAGCCACGACTGTAATGAGATTGATTTTCATCACCTTCTATTTGGAAGTGTTTTCTGCCTTGGCATCCTCTACATATTCTTCCCAGAGGGTTTTGATGTTGTAGCTGTCTCCGAGAATGTACTTTACTGCCATCTCCATTGACCAGTTTTCTTTCATCAGCACCATTGTGGAAGATAGTTTCCTGAGGAAATCTCCGTCATAGTATCTGAGCCACTGCATAAAGAAGCCTGAACCACCATATGGAATCTGCCATACATATGGTCCGAACTTGCCGTTCTCAGTCCTTTCAGCGCTGTCGTCATAGTACGGTTGGTATTTGAGGGCTGTATTGATGCGGCTGCTGTCAAAGACGCCCTTGCAAGCGCATCTTACAGCATCTGCAAATCCTTCTATGCAGGCATAATAGTTCGGATTGTCTCCACTGTTGTACGGTACTGTCATCTGGAAAATGTGAGTAAACTCGTGGATGAGCACACCTCTGATCTCAAACTCAGCGTATTCCATTGAGGTGCTTCCTGAAGCAACGCTTTCCATAATTTCGGAACCAAGCATCATCAACGGGCCGTCGGCATCTCCGCTTACATAAGCAAGGGCGCCCTCAAGGTCCATAGGACCAAGAATGCATTTGAGGGTAGTCAAGGCACGGGAGCCGTAATCGAAGGCCATATAGTCGGTATTGTTGTAGAATATCGTAGAAAGTACCTTCAAAAACAGGTCGGTATAATAGGCTTCCTGAGACGGAACATCTTTGCCGACTATGCTTTCATAAGCCTTTTTGGCCTCGGCTGACACCCCTTCCTTAGTCACAAGGTTGAATTTTGGAGGACGATAGCCAGTGAATACTTCTGCAGATGTAACGTTCCTGATAGGAAGTTCATCAACGCAGGCCCACTCGCTCATAGTTTCCTCTCCATCCTCATTGTTCCATATACAACGATAGTTGACGGTTTCAGGATTGACAGTCAATACGCAGAAACGGTCGAATGAAGAAGGGAAATTCTTGTTTGCATACATCTTAACTGTCTTCTGGGTACCTGCAAGGGTTGTGAAGGAAACCTCCACACCCTTGTAGATCTTGGCATCAGCTGTTGCTCGCCAATAGACGGTCAACTCGCTCAAATCAGTATTATAGACGGCATTTCTGGCCTGAAGAGCCTCTCCCTCGACAGGAGTGACTCCCGGAGGCAGGGTTCCGAAAACATAACCGCCCTTGTCAACGCATCCGGCCATAACCAGGACAGCCGCCGCGATGGAAATCAGTCTGTAAATATTTTTCATTTTTATGTATTACTAATCAAATTATTCAACTGCAACAGGCCAATGGATGAAATCACCTGTTGATGTGCTCATTATCAGAAGGCCGCCATCCGGTCTGTCTTCGGACCTTACGATTATGTGATCCTGATCGAAGAAGAAAGAATAGGTATAACCCATCTGTCCGAGATAATGGTCCATATCTGTTCCCGTCCATCCGAGATCCATCAGACCAGCGTTTTTATTGAAACGTATGATATCAGTACCGGCAAGAGCACTCATATTGGTTCCCTGATACTTCAGGAAATAATAATTGTCGGTGAAGACCACAAATGAAGTATAATCTCCATTCCATTCATAAACCCGGACACCATTGCCGTAATCATACGCCTTTTCCAGTTCTGACTGCAGGCTTGCAGATACTTTCACAGGATAATTCTTGAATTGATACTGGAAATTCCTTTCACCCGGAGAATACGATGTTGACAGATATTCAAGCATAGAGTACTTCTCACCGTCTCTTGCATAGGAGAGGTTGTCGGTGGTAACCATTCCGTTCTGCAAGCCATTGAGGGCAACTTCCTCGCCTACTGTGAATGAAGTGAGGGATGCACCTGAAACAGACACGGACTGAGAGAAGGAGAGGGTGTTTGCACTAGCAGAGAGACTAGGAGAAATCTTGGATACGGTTGAGCCATCATATATGGTGAAGTTAACTGCAATATTCTCATAATCAACATAATAGTGAGCAAGGAAATTTCCGTTTGATGCACGGACAAGCTTAGAACCCCAGCCTTTTTCAAGCATTTTGTTGAGGAGTTCCTCTACATCGCTCCTAATAGCTGCGATTTCATCCTTCGTAGCCTTGGAAATCGTACACTGAGCACTTCCTGCAACTGCCGCAATGGTGCCGTCCTCATTGACGGTTGCAAGGATGATTTCCTCGGTTCCGACCTTTGAATCAAGACCTGAGCCCTTCAGCACAAGGTAAACGACCTCATCCACGACCTTCAATTCATATGTTCCCTTGACTGTGGTCCTGTCACTCTGATACTTGACCATATAGGAGAGAGCACCGGAATCAAGGGTGAAATAAGCCGTTTCATCCCCTAAAGTCATCTTCCAACCGGCACCACCCTTGGCAGAATAGAGAATGTCGGTGAAATTCTTCAGCAGTTTATCCTCAACTGTCAGGACATTGTCAATCTCACCCTTTGCCGCAGGAATCATCTTGACAACTGTCTCTGTTCCCTTGATCATATAGGTTATCTCGGTGATTTTTGCATCCATCACAACGAAGGTGTTGGAAGAGAACAATTGCGTGAGGTCATTATCCTCTATTATTATCTCTACCTTGAGGTCATCGCTGACAGAAAGTTTGTAGGAGCCTTGCCTTGTAGCAGGATTGATATTGGACTTGGTCTGGAATGTTCCGCTGTAGATGTCAAATACATAATACAAGTCAGTATTGCCGGAAGTTATCTTCCAGCCCCTTTCCTGGACATAATCGAGAATGTTCTCGAAATTGTTCAGGACACGGTTCCTGTCGGCATTATCATTGTTTCCGCCTCCGTTTATGTCCGTACCCGGATACACGAGTTCCAGAGGATGACTGTACCAGTCACAGGAAGCGAAGAGAAAGAGTGCCGATATTATGGCCAAACAATTATTAATGATTCTCATATTTCTTACTTGTTTTATCATTGCTATGTATGGGAAAACTCGTAGGTTTACCAGCCAGGATTCTGCTTCAGGGAAGGAGTCTTGGCGATTTCATTGGAGTTGATCGGGAAGTAGTAGTCCCTCTCAAGAACCTGACGAGGCTGGAACTGCTTGCTCTCTATTCTCTCCATTCTGTATTTCTTGCCTCCGACGACAACCTTTCCATTGGCATCGTCACGGACACACTGCATTCCGTGTACATAGTGTTGTGTCTGAGGGTAAGCCGAGTTCTTCTGGTCGAACCACTGTTGGGCCCTGGTGTTCTCGTCGAGGGCAACATAGTCCTTTTCAAGGCCGACTTCCACAGGGCTTGTTATTATTCCCTTGTACCTTACCGTGAAATACCTATTGTTCTCGAAGAAGAGCTCAACCCTACGCTCGCGTTCGATGCAGGCGCGTCTGACCTTCTTGTCTGTGTCAAATTCAGGCTGTACAGGCAACATAAATGACCTTTCCCTGATCTGGTCGAGCATACTCCTCATAGTTGCAACATCAGCATCGGTCTCATTCAGAGCCTCTGCATATATGAGCATTATTTCCGGTAAACGAATTAACGGGAACGGCATTCCTGTAATTCCGGAAGTCGCAGTCCAGTCATTGTGGACGAATTTGCGGAGGGCATACCCCGTGCGGGTGGTCCTGATATTCCTTTCGGAAGTATTGATGAGTTCATCAGTGCCGGTAGCAGGGTTATATTCCTTGCCCATAAGGACGGCTCCGGCATAGACAACATCTCGATAGAAACGAGGGTCGCGGTTCACATAAGGATTGGCATCGTCATAAAGGCCCTTCGCCTTAGCAGTATAAATGTCCCATCCGCAGCCATTTCCCTCGTCAATGACCTCATACATATCAACCTGCTCCTGAGTAGGCTGGTTCCTAGTCTGGCCTGAACCATAGGAAATCGGAACATTGTCCTGAATCCACCTCGTATCCTTTCCGTTTGTGAGAGTGAGAATGGACTCTCTCTGGTAGAAGGTGTTCTTTCTGAACATCTCAGCAAGACGTTTGTAAACCATATCTCCGCTGTCCGCAAGTTTCTCATCACCATCCTCGGAGTAAAGAGAATATCTTCCCTGGTCCACCAGTTCCATAAACTCAGCGGCTGCCTCAACTACCTTATCCCATCTCTTCTTGTCATATTTCATATATTCTGCAAGTCCGATACGGTCATCAATGGAGCCAAGCGGTGAGACTCCAGTATGGTTTCCTTCTGCATCCACAAGTCCTCCGTTGTAAAGAGGCTGGGCGGCAATCCACCTGACGATAGTCTTGACTGCGAGACAGGCACCCCTGTCAATTCTGTTGAACTCTTCTCCCTCAAGCTTTACCGGAAGCCTTCTTGCGGCCTCATCGAGGTCCCTGCATATTTTTTCCACACTCGTGTGTACGGATTCTCTTACCGCATATGTCGCAGGATCCTCCTCAAGACTGTAAACTCTGTCGCTGTAAACCATTTCTCCGTGGAACCTGAGAATCATATAATGATAGTAAGCACGGAAGAAATATGCTTCTCCGATACGCCTTTCCAGAAGACCAGGTCTTGAAGGGTGGTCAGGAGTATTGTAATATTCAACTCCCCAGATGATTTTATTTGCCTTTCTGATGGACTGATAATATGTCCACCACCAGCCATAGAGGGAGCCGCCGTAAACTGCCGCTATGGAAGCTGGATCCGAACTGAGCTGGCCATCCAGAATCCTGTAAGCATTTCCGTTGTCGGCATAGTTAAACTCCAGTTCATCGCTCAAAGTACCGATGTTATAACTGGCAATCATATTCAAACCCGGACTGTTCTTGTACATATCCGCGTATAGTTCCGTTACAAGCAGGTTGACCTTGTCAAAACGGGCAAAGACCTCCGACTCCTGCAATTTGCCGTCATCTTCTCTTTCAAGAAAATCGCAAGCAGAAACCGTAAGAAGAATCAAAGAAAGGCCGGCCCATATCGCTGCCCTATATATCAATTTCATCATTTTCATAATTAGAATACGATATTAACTCCAAAATTATACACTCTCTGGATCGGATACCACGAGCCGTTTCCGTCACCTGTCTCCGGGTCCATATTGAGTTTGGACAGTTTGTCAAAAGTCAGAAGGTTCATACCCTGAACATATATTCTGACCTGCTGCAGATGTGCCTTGCTGACCCATTTCTGAGGCAGCGAATAGCCAAGTTCGACATTCTTGAGACGCACATACGAAGCGTCATACAGGAACAGGCTGCTAGAGGAATTCTTGTTGTTCAGGTGAGTTCCAAGGTGGAGTGCAGGATATGAGGCATCTGTATTGTCAGGGGTCCAGCTGTCAAGATGCATAGCCTTCACCTTACCCATACTATTTCCCTGCGCGCCCATTGAAGGGAAGTCATATACTGCAGGTCCGTGAAGCTGGAGGGAGGTCAAAGCCGCACCCTGGAAGAGGAGGCTCAGGTCCAGTCCCTTGTATGAAAAACCGATAGGGATACCGAACTGGAGTTCAGGAGTCTTAGGATTGCCCATAGCCTTCTTGTCGTGCTGGTCATCAATCTTGCCATCTTTGTTGAGGTCCTTGTAAACCACGTCTCCAGGGACCAGTTTGCCCCAAGGCTGATATCCCTTTCCATCATTCTTCGCATTCAGAAGGTCTGCTTCAGCCTGATCAGCAACAAAATGGTCAACGACATATACGAAATGCTCACCTACCCTCTTGCCGGTTTCCTGCATCCAAGGCACATCTCTCTCGATTTCCATCATATTGATAATCTTGTTCCGGGCAAATCCCATATTGAACTTGATATAATAGCTAAAATCCCTTCCAACGCGGTCGCTCCATCCAAGTTCCACGTCAACTCCACGGTTGATTACCTCACCGGCATTGACATATGAGCTGACCTTTCCAAATACATCAGGAATACCGATTACATAACTTCCACCGGTATTTGTGATGATGTCCCAGCGCCTCTCGAAGAAGCCATCGACTGAAAGCTTGAACCTGTTGCGGAACATCGTCATATCTATACCGCCATTGTATTTGATTCCTCTCTCCCATCTGAGGTCAGGGTTGGCCAGGTCGCCTTCAGACAAACCACCTCCCATACTCTGGTTGAGTTCTTGTCCGAGTCCCCAAGACGGCCAGCTGGTATTATTATAATACTGTACATATAGGAACCTGCCGATTCCCTGGTCGTTTCCTACCCAGCCTACAGAACCACGAATCTTGAAATAGTCGAGCCAATTTCTGCTAGATGCCATAAACTTCTCTTCGGAGATCACCCAGCCGAGGGAGAATGAAGGAAAGACACCATAACGATGTTTCTTACTAAAGTTCTCCGAGCCGTTGATACCGACATTCGCCTCAAAGAGATATTTGTTGGCATAGTTATAAGTTGCTCTGGCAGCCATTCCCTGATAGCGGTATGCCACATTGTTACCGATTTTCCTGTCAGAGAGGTTGCCCGTAATCATAGCTGTCACGTTGTGTTCCCCGAATGTACGGTCATAGTCAATCTTTGCTTGGAAATACATTCTGGCATTTGCAGAACTTGCTCCATAGCTATTGTTGATGGTATTGTCAACGGTAAAGTCGGCTATAGCAGGGGTATATGCTCCTGAATAACGGACCTTCATCGGATCCGAATAGACGCCAAGACCGTCAACAGGGTAAAATGTGGCATATCCTCCGAACTGCTCATTGTTTGCAATCTTGCGGGAACTTGAACGGTCGATGATATGTCCCTCGTTGATGTCGTATGAAAGCATTGCTTCGATTTTCAGACCCTCAGTAAGATAATCCATTTTGTGCCCGATGGTGAAGTTTGTC
Organism: uncultured Bacteroidales bacterium; assembly: GCA_945870315.1. GTDB lineage: Bacteria > Bacteroidota > Bacteroidia > Bacteroidales > UBA932 > Cryptobacteroides. Next base: position 5,964 of record CAMBRR010000022.1, on the reverse strand, counting down.
TGGAAATCTATATAATGAGTCTTTTTGTAACCCATATATGCGATTTCTCCGAGAATATTCTTGGAATAGAGGCTGTTACCGAAAAGAAGTCCTCCCGGATGGTCTAGATAATAGGTCTCATTTCCCGGATGGGCGTTCCTTTCGAGAAGCACCGGATAGATTGGAGGGGTGGTGTTGGCCGTGAAGATAATGTTGTCGGAACCACCACCGGACTCGTTGATATCGCTTATCTGTCCGCCGAGGTTGATGTTGACATACAAGTTATGGGTGATGTCTATATCCAGCCTTGTCCTGAGGTTGAAACGGTTATAGCCACCGTTGGTGCTGTAGCTCTTATTGAGGTTGGAATACCTGTAGTTACCATCCTGGTTGAAATATCCAACCATAGCATAATAACGGGACCTCTTTCCGCCGCCACGCAGGGACAGGGTATAATTCTGCTGGAGTGCAGGACGGAAGGCATAGTCAAACAGGTCGATGTTATATCCGAGACCGTCAGTATTGTCGCCCTTTGCCTTCTCCCAGTTTGCAATCATTTCATCGGAATACATTTTCGAAAGGACGTAGGAGTCATTCTGCCAATTCGGGTTATCATTCTTGAGAGCCTGGTTGTAGAGTCTGGCATAGTCAGCAGAGCCAAGATAGTCTGGGTAAGAAACAGGCTCTGCCAATCCCCACTGAGCCTTGAATTCCACGGTAGGTTTTTCCTGTGGCGCTCCCCTCTTGGTAGTTACGATAATGACACCGTTTGCGCCCCTGATACCGTAAACAGCAGTTGCGGATGCATCTTTCAGAATGGAGAAGGTCTCAATTTCATTTGGATCAAGGCTTGAAAGGCTACGCTCTACACCATCCACAATGATGATTGGAGACTGACCACCACCTGAGTACGAAGAAATACCACGGACAGCAAAGTTTGCCTGGTCCTTTCCAGGCTCGCCGCCGCCAAACTGGGTAACTGTAAGTCCGGGAAGACGACCAGCAAGAGCATTGGTCACATTTGCACTTGGACTTTGAGTCAGGTCCTTGACACTGACTGAAGATATTGCGCCCGTCATCGTAGCCCTCTTCTGGTTACCATAGGCAATTACTACAGTTTCTTCAAGAGCAGTGGCTTCCTCTTCAAGGACAACCTTGACCTTGGTCTGCCCGGCAAGCGGAACTTCCTTGGTAGTAAAGCCGATGAAGGAAACAACAAGAGTAGCACCAGAATATGGTACGGTAATGGTAAAATTACCGTCGCCATCAGCAATGGTTCCGGTGTCTGTTCCCTTTACCATAAGGTTGGCACCAGCCACAGGTATGTTTGCCGAATCAAAGACAGTACCTGTAACCACGATCTTGTTGTCTTGAGAATCAGTTTGGGCCTCAGCCCGGATGATTTGCCCCATTCCCGCAAGAAGGAGGAAAATCAGAAACAAAAATCTGGTTCCTTTCATAGTGATTTTATTATGTGGTTATAAAATTTACCACTAATTTATCACCAAAAGGGTTCAGAATGGATGACCGGACAGACAGAAAAGGTATCTTAAATTACATTTGGTATTTCAACATACTAAATATTCAGAATACGATACCACAAAAAGTTATTCCCCACGAACAAAAGAATCCCTGTATTCCTTCGGAGTCATATTGTAGAGGAGACAGAACTCCCTATAGAAATAAGACTTGTTGGACAGACCTACAGCATACATAACTTCCTGAACGGTCTTGTCGGTATTTTTCAACAATGAAGCTGCATATTCGAAACGATACCTTTTAATGAACTCATTGGGAGTCTTGCCGGTAATCTTCTTGAAGCGGCGGGAGAAATTTCGTACAGAAAGTCCCAAATGGTCGGCAAGGACATCAAGATTGAAGTTTTGATCAGACAGTTTGTCTTTAAGGAGACCTATTACACTATCCAGGAAAGCCTTGTCTGCAGAATGCATTACCTGGCTTCCGACTATAGTTCTGGCACTTTCCGGGGTATCAAAATAGTCCTTGAGAAGGCGTCTGTTGGATACAAGACGCTCAGCTGTTGCAGTCAGGACAGACACTGAAAAAGGCTTTGTAAAATATGCATCTGCTCCTGATGCCATACCGGCAATCTGGTCCTGTTCTGTCACCATTGCGGAACATATTATTACAGGTATTCCCTTATGATAACGGTCTGAGCGCAGTTTCCTGACCAAATCGAAACCCTCATTCCTGCCTTCCATCACGACATCAGTAATAATGAGGGCGGGAGTCAGATTCTCCATCATTGATTCAGCCTGGGCAGCATTTGAGCATTCCACAACTTTGAATCTCTTGGAGAAAGATTTTTTCAGCAACCACCTGATGTCACGATTGTCATCCACGACCAGGACTACTGGAAGCGCATCGTCGTCCTCCTGCACAGAGAAGTGCTGAGAACTTGAAGCCGGAGACGGGGTGAACGATTCATCGAAGCCATCCCTGACCGAACCTTCATTCAATTCTGCATCCACCTCCATAGAAGGCAGCCTGACTATGAGCTCAGTGTACTCTCCCCTTGTGCTTTCTACTTTAATTTCTCCATCAAGACTGTCTACCAGACTCTGGCATATATACAATCCGAGCCCGTGACGCGTATGAGAAACAGTCCCTGAGCTGGAATATATTTCATCCAGAATCCTATAACGGTCAAATACCACGTCCATCTGCTCCCGGCTCATTCCTTCCCCGGAGTTCCTGACCTTCAATACCAGTTTATCATCTTCCTGTTGAGCTGAAACCAGAATCGAACCTCCCTCGGGAGTGTATTTGATGGCATTGGAAACAAGATTGAAAACAATTTTCTTGAAAAAAGACCTGTCGGTATTCCATACAAGGTCCTGCTGTATTGATGTCTTCAGAGAAATCCTGCATCTTACTGCCATTTCATCAAAAGAAGAGACATAGCCAGCAAGGGAAGAACTGACATTTTCCGGTCTTATTCTCGGTTTTCCGAATCCGTCCTCCTCTATTCTCCTGAAATCAAGGATCTCTTCCACAAGTTCCCTTAGGTCAGCTACATTGGCGGAAAGGATGTCAATGTGTTTTCTGTATTCAGGATTGGAATGGAGAGAATCACGGATATGTTCCGTGATTCCGTTTATCAATGTCATCGGCGTACACAATTCGTGGGAAACGTTGACGAAGAAATCCATCCTTGCCTTATCCAGCCTCTTCCTGTGCTCTTCTTCGGTCTGCGCCAGTATCCGCTGCTGCTTTCTGGTATAATGTCTTCTTGTCCAGAATACTATTAGGTAGACAATTACAACAATCAAAAGTAAGTAGATGACAAGTGCGGGAAGTGAGGCATACCAAGGAGGCAAAATCCTAAAAGAAAGACTACCCTGCCCTGTTTCAGAATCCGTCGCACTCTTTCGATACCTCACATTCAAGGTATATTTTCCTGGAGCAAGGCCCGAAAAAGTCACACAATTGCTCTTGTAAAGTTCGGTCCAGGCATTGTCGGAAAAGCCGTCAAGACTATAGGAATACTCATAATTGTCTCCATCAAGGTAGTCGATTGCCACGAATGAGACAGTAAAGCGGGTCACACTGTTGGGAAGGACAATCTGACGACTTGCATCCTGTTCTATCCTCAAGGTAAGGTCATCAGTGGCAGAGATAGTTTCAAAGATCACATCCGGATGATAAGTTGGCCGGGATACCGGTTTAGGTTCCATCCATACAACTCCGTTCACGCCACCGAAGAAAAGCCGTCCGGTATTCGGACACTTCCAATAGGCATCATCACTGAACTCAATGATTGACAGTTCGTTTGAAGAGTAGTTATGAAACGTCTCTGTCTTAGGGCTGAACTGCACCAGTCCCTTGTTGGTACTCAGCCACACTGCTCCATCATCATCCTGAAGCACACCGTGAATCATATCATTCATCAGACCGTCGGTCCTGTCATACTTAGTTATTCTTCCATCGCGGAAAAGCCGGATGAGTCCGGCGCTGGACCCGCAAAACAACTCCTTTGAAGGATTGATGCTCAAGGACAGTATGTCGCCGAGAGCGCGACTCTGGAGCGAACTCATATCCGGGAAATCGTATGTCCCGTCATTGATATTGAAGCGAACCAAACCATAACCAGTCTTCAGGCCGATTAAAAGAGTAGAGTCGCTGTCCTGAACCATCGCATAGAAGTTATTGCAGTCTATATTCTTATGTTTGAACTTGAATACGGTCTTACCCTCTATATGAGGAACTGAGTTCTTCATCGAATAATCTATTCTTACCAACCCCTCAGTGTCACTTGCTACCAACAAACTGTTTTCTCCAACCGACAGAATATTATGTACCGCCACACCTGCCAGATCAGCATCGACAGTTCCGAACTTGCGTGTCTGATAAGAATAATAGCTCAACTTCTTGCCGGAAGTACCTATCCATAAGAGACTTCCGTCCCTGCTCGGACAAAAGGCATATGCTTCGTTACTTCCCAGTCCTTCGTTTTTCATATAGCGACGAACTCTTGAACGATCGGCAGCCGTTCCTTTGTAGGACTCATAGTCCGGTATGACGATGACTCCGTCTCCTTTTGTACTGAGCCACAGCGCACCTGATTTGTCCGTATATATTCCCCTGACTGGTTTCTTTATGTTCAAAGGCAGATCGGACATCAGCATTTCGTTGAACTTTGCAGGCTTGTCACAATACATAAACACGCCATAGCCGTCAGTTCCTATCCACAGAATGTCCTGATTTCGGTCCTTTTCAAGACAAAATATGCGGTAATCCGTTGCAATGACCTCACAACGGCCTCCCGAGGAAGGAATCCTGGCAAGGGCTCCGGCATAAAAGCCGACAAAAAGATTGCCAGCAAAACTGCATATATCTGACACCGTACGCCCAGCCTCACCCAACTCTGAGAGGTCGGACAGCATCATCGGTCCGGAGGACATCTCGTCAAGTCTCCACATCTTGGCCTCCGAATCCACAAAATACAGGGTGCCGCCTTCGCATACGGCTGATTTGACCTGGTTTGAAGATATAGTCCTGTTCGACTTGCACAGCAATGAAGCCGGGTTCTGCTCAGAAATGGAGAACTTCCAGATGGCTCCATTTTGCGAAAGAATGCAGAACTGACCTTTAGAAGGGGACCATATTGTTACCACATCAGAAACTTTCAGCCATTCGGTCGGGACGTCGTGAAATGTATGTTCTTTCGGTGCATATACTGAAATGATGCCGTCCGTCGAAACCAGCACTGTATTTCCTTCGTCGTCAGAAGCTATGTGATATACTTCCTTATATTGCATATATGTCTCAGTGACAGTTCTCCCTGAAATCGAAAAACGGCTCAAGCCCATAGATGTTGACACCCATATGAAGTCTTTGCCTGACGGGGCAAGTTTCACGACAATATTGCTTGCAAGGGAAAGTTCGTTGTTCAATTCCATCCTGAACACTTCGGTATCCTTTCCATTGTATGAATGCAGTCCGTCATAGGTTCCAAACCACATATATCCCTTCTCATCCTGATAAATCGATAGGACGGCATTATTGGCAAGTGGCAAATTCTGCCTTATGAGACTGTATGAGCTGGCAAAGAAGCAATGACACATCAAGATGACGGTCAATAAAAGCATTCTTTTGACATTGGTTTTAGTTTTCATTGCACAGGCGAGCTAAGGAATTTTCAAAAATAACCAGAATCATCTAATTTTTCATATTCCTAAACAAAAAAAGGTGTCGACTTGTCAGTCAACACCTCTTGGTGGGAGCAGAGGGAGTCGAACCCCCGACCCTCTGCTTGTAAGGCAGACGCTCTGAACCAACTGAGCTATGCTCCCGTGTGTAAGAACTTGTTCCCTTTTCGTTTGGGTTTGCAAATGTAGACATTTTTTCTTTATCTGCAAACTTTTTCTTCATTTTTATTAAAATTTTCATACCTTTGCACCGCTAATGGGGATGTTTTGGTTTTGACAGCATCTGACATTGGACGGTAAGCACGTCGGGCGT
>CAMBRR010000021.1 GCA_945870315.1 uncultured Bacteroidales bacterium | reverse complement strand
TTCTTCGGATGCTTAAGTTGGCTGAAGAATCAGAAGGTGTAGCGGACGGAGAGGGTAGGGGCGAAGCCAAGGAGACCGTTGTCATAGAAACCGGTCTTGGCATCGCGATAGATTACATTTTTTGTCTCTGGATCAATTATGCGTCCGTCATTGACGTGAAGACCGAAATACGGCCTGATGTCGATTGCAAGCTGGAGAGGAAACCAGAAGGAGTACTCCAGGCCGACCTGGGCAGAGAGCGCAACCATAAAACCGTTGTCACAAATGCCTATTTTGTCTTCACCAAAGTCGTATGGCATAATGTCGTTGACATAGCCAAGTGCCAGACCTGGACCGGCATACAAGGCCCAGTCACCCCTGGAAGTCCAAGCCGGAGTCGCCCAGACGAAATTGTAGAAGGCGGCAGCCCTGAAACCGGCCTTGCCATTTACGTTATACCCAAAATCCAGTCCCAAATCAGCCTCAAGAAACTGTTTCGGAGCAAATGAGTGAAGGTAGCTCACGTCAAGTCCAGTGGCACCAATCCTCATACCAACAGCGCGGGGCTGCCCGAAGGCCGCAACCGCGCTGACAATAATCGCTGCTAATGCAAGCAGAAGTCTTTTATGATTCATTACAATCTATTCCAAAATCCTATTAGAATCTGTAGCGAACTCCGATAGCAGGCATTACACTCCAATGGAAACCGTAGTTGAAACCAAATCCGAGAACTGGTCTTATGTCAAATGAAAGCTGGAGCGGGAACCAGAATGTATATTCCAATCCTACCTGACCGGCAACTCCGAGGTTGAAATATGCGCTTTCTGTAGTGAGACCTCCCATACCTACAGCAAGACCAGGACCAGCATAGAATCCCCAGTCACCTCTGTCTGTCCAGGCTGGCTGGGCAATCATAAAGTTATAGACAGCTGAAGCATTGAGACCATCGAAAGTACACAGACCAAGGTCAACTTCAACAAAGTCCTCGTTGTACACGGTGTGTTGGTAGCTGGCTTCAGCTCCCCATCCGAGGCGAAGTCCAATTGCTCTTGGCTGGGCAGAAGCAGCTACTGCAAAGCCCAGAACCAGGGCTGCTGCGATAAAGAATTTTTTCATCATTTATAGGTTTTAGCGGAAGGATCCATTTCCTTCCGGAGTGCAAATATAGCATAAATTCAATAAAACAAAAATGCAGCTGGAGCCAACAAATATTTCTCTTTTACAAACAAAATCCATATATTTGCGTGATATGTCAGTTGAAAAGAAATGGGTTTTGAAAGAAAATGCTGACCAAGGCATTGTCAGTCAGCTGTCTTCTGAACTTGGAGTGGATTCGGTACTTGCTGAACTCCTTGTCCAGAGGGGCGTGACCACTTTCAATCAGGCCAGGTCCTTTTTCCGTCCGGATTTGAACAATCTTTACGATCCGTTCCTTATGAAGGATATGGATAAGGCGGTGGAACGACTCCATAAGGCCATTTCTTCCCGTGAACGCATACTCGTATATGGCGATTATGATGTGGATGGCACCACGGCTGTATCTCTCGTATATTCCTTTCTAAGGGAGCAAGGCGCAGACGTGGATTTTTATATTCCGGAACGTTATGATGAAGGTTATGGAGTCTCATTCAAGGGTATAGACTGGGCAGAAGCCAATAAGTTCTCGCTCATTATCACCCTTGATTGTGGCATCAAAGCCAATGACAAGGTTGATTATGCCGCCTCCAAAGGCGTGGACATCATCATCTGTGACCATCACCTTCCTGAAAACGAACTTCCGGCAGCTGTGGCCGTGCTGGATCCGAAAAGAGACGACTGCACATACCCTTTCAATGACCTGTCCGGCTGCGGCGTTGGTTTCAAGTTGGTTCAGGCATACAGCAGCCGCTATGGCATTCCTTTCGACACTCTCATCCCGCTTCTCGACCTTCTGGTGGTCAGCATTGCCTCCGACCTTGTCAGCATAGTGGACGAAAACAGGGTTCTCGCCCATTACGGACTAAAGCAGCTTAACTGCAACCCTCGCGAAGGCCTTCTTGCGATGATAAAGCTCTCCGGCCTTGAGCCTATGCATCTGACCATAGATGATATTGTCTTCAAAATAGGCCCGCGAATCAATGCGGCAGGAAGGATGGAAACGGGACGAATTGCCGTGGAACTGCTTACCGCTACTGATGAGGATACAGCAGTCAGACTCGGCAATGAAATCAATGAGCACAATAACGAAAGAAAAAATATAGACAGACGCATTACCCAGGAGGCTCTGGAAATGGTCCGCACCGGCGCTTGTCTCTCAAGCGGTAATGCTACCATTGTTTATAATCCGAATTGGCACAAGGGCGTTGTCGGGATTGTAGCTTCCCGTTTGGTCGAAGCCTACTACAAGCCGACCATAGTCTTTACCAGAAGTCAGGAGGGTCTTGTGACAGGTTCAGCCAGAAGCGTGCACGGATTTGATTTATATGATGCCATCGAAAGTTGCTCGGACCTGCTGGAAAATTTCGGCGGACATCTATATGCGGCAGGCCTTACCTTGAAGGAAGAAAATCTGTCTTCTTTCTGTCAGAGGATAGAGAAATTCATATCCGGGAAAATGGTGCCTGAAATGCAAACCCCTGTAGTCGAGGTAGATGCAAGACTCAACTTCTCACAGATTACCCCAAAGTTCCTTCGTATACTGAAACAGTTCCAGCCGTTTGGCCCTGGAAATTCAGCTCCTGTTTTCCTTACGGAGAATGTCTATGACAATGGTAATGGCCGTAAGGTCGGGGCTGAGGGCGGACATCTTAAACTTGAGCTGATTCAGGAAACCCATCCATATCACCATATATCCGCCATAGGCTTCAATATGTCGGAATTCTTTGATTACATCAAGTTCGGAAATCCTTTCGACGTGTGCTATTCCATCGTTGAGAACTATTACAGAGGAACAGCCAATATCCAGCTCAGAATCAAGGATATGCGAGAGAGGAATGAGATGATATGAATTCTTCCGCCATTTCGAGCGTATCCAGCTTACCAACATCCAGCATCCTGAAATCCTTGACATCTATCCCAATTATGGGATGCGATGCAGCTGCGTATAGATAGAAATCCAGAATAGGGAAGCGGAAGCCGCCATCGTCCTCCAGACCTTTCACCCTTACATATTCTTCCATAAGAGGGAATACGCTGTCGCTCAGGAAATGAATGCCGGAAAACCCTCTCTTGAGGCAATCTTCCGGGCGGATATCCTTTACCATAATGACTTCGGCGGTCTTGTCATTGGTCCATCCGCAAAGCTGCATTGTGTTTTTATCAAACAGAAGATATCTGGAAGTCTTCCTGTCGCTTACAAGAAGGGTCGCAATTGAGTCCATCTTGTGGAGGGAACAGAATTTGCCCAGGTCGGCGTTGGTGAGGATATCGACATTGTGGATGAGAAAGCCTCCGTTGCCCTCAAGCAGTTTCCTGGCGTGCAAAACCGCTCCTCCAGTCTCAAGCAGACGATGTCTTTCGTCGCTGATGGAAAAGTCCATCCAATCCTGTGCTGCACACCAATTTTCCACCATTTCTGCAAAATGGTGGACGTTGACAACTGCGCTGTCGAAGCCGGATGACTTGAGTTTCAATGAGATATGCTCAATAAGAGGTTTCCCGCATACGGGAACGAGGGCTTTGGGCATTCGGTCTGTAATAGGCTTTAGTCTCGTGCCCATTCCAGCAGCAAATATCATCGCTTTCATATTCCGTATATATTTTCTATTCCCTGCTCCCTGTGAATAAGGTGGATAATGGCCTGAGGAAATGCTTCGGAAAGATGTGCAGCCAGATGTTCCGCGCAATATACTGACCTGTGCTGGCCCCCTGTGCAGCCGAAGGCTACTGACAGATTGGTGAATCCGCGCTCAAGATATCTGTTGACGTGAGGCTCGACAATGGAATATATATGGTCCAGGTATCTAACGATTTCGCCGTCATCTTCCAGGAATTTGATAACTGGCGCATCCAGTCCGGTCAGTTGTTTGTAGCGGTCATACCTGCCGGGATTGTTAGTGCTTCTGCAGTCGAACACATATCCGCCACCATTGCCGGTATAGTCTTCCGGGATGCCTTTCTTGAATGAAAAACTCCACACCTTCACTACCAGCCTGCCTGAAGGATAGGCGGGTGAAGAATATTTCGGGAGATCTGTCAGCCTTTCCAGAACTTCCTGAAGGTAAGGGTATTCGCAGAACGGTTTTTCGTTTATGAATTCTTTCAGGGCAGAGAGTGCAGGAATAAGGCTTGTTATGAATTTGGCCTTGTGCTCGATTACCCCTCGGAACCCATATGCACCAAGCACTTGGAGCATCCTCAGCAGCCTGAACAGCCTCAATTCATTGTAAAACACGTCAGTGTCCACTTTCCCGACAAACCTTTCAAGTGAGGCAAGATAGGTCTGTATAAGCGTCTTTCTGACTTCTGGAGGATAGGCTGCCCTGACTTGATAGATGAAGGATGCAAGGTCGTAATAAATGGGACCCCTTCTTCCGCTCTGGAAATCAATCATCCACAGTTCCCCGTCCCTGACCATCACATTGCGTGACTGGAAATCGCGGTAGAGAAAGGTTTCCCTGCCGTATCTGCAACAATTGAGAAGATTCCCGGCTAATCTTTCATATTCATCCTGGAGACGCACTTCATCGAATTCCAGTCCTGACGGCTTGAGAAAACAGTATTTGAAATAATTCAGGTCAAACATAATGCTCCTCAAGTCAAATTCTTCCTGAGGGCATAATTCCTTGAAATCCAGTCCTTCAGCTCCTTCAAACTGAAACCTGGCCAGCATTTCCATACATCCTTTCAACAGCGGAAGTACAGACTCAAAACTGCCTTGCTTTCTTGCCATGTCGACAAGGTCGGAGAGAAGAGTGTCACCAAGGTCCTCCTGAATATAGACGGAATAATCCTTGCTGACTGCAAGAATCTTCGGAACAGGGAGTCTCTTTTTTGAAAAATGTCTGGCAAGTTGCACGAAGGCACGATTCTCCCGTAGGTCTTCTCCTTCAACTCCAATCGAGGAACTTCCCCCTGCCGAAAGACGGAGGTAGGTCCGGTTACTCGCAGAACCGCAGAGCTGCACCGCCGAATCGGGAGCGCAGCCATACAATTCCTCGAACAATTCTGTCAGCTTCTTATGCACGAACTATTTGTTTGTGATATATTCATTTATGGCGGCAGCAGCCTTCCTTCCGGCTCCCATAGCCAGAATGACCGTGGCGGCTCCTGTCACGGCATCGCCGCCGGCAAAGACTCCCTCCCTGGTGGTTGCACCTTCGGAGTCTGCCACAATGCAGCCTTTCCTATTGGTCTGAAGACCTTCCGTTGTTCTGGATATCAATGGGTTAGGTGATGTTCCCAGTGACATTATCACTGTATCGGCCTCTATCTCAAACTCAGAGCCCGGTACAGGTACCGGACTTCTCCTTCCACTCTCGTCCGGCTCGCCAAGCTCCATCCGGATGCATCTTATCGCCCGTACCCAACCTTTCTCGTCGGATAGAACTTCCACAGGATTGGTCAGCATCGCAAACTTTACCCCTTCTTCCTTGGCATGGTGTACTTCCTCGCGTCTTGCCGGTAGCTCATTCTCCGTCCTGCGATATACTATGGTGGTATCTGCACCTAGCCTGAGCGCAGTTCTGGCTGCATCCATGGCTACGTTTCCTCCGCCCACGACCACAGCCTTCTTCCCGGCGTGGATAGGAGTCATATAGTCATCCTTGAATGCCTTCATCAGGTTGTTTCTGGTAAGGAATTCATTGGCGGAGAATACGCCGTTGAGATTTTCACCCGGAACGCCCATAAACTTTGGCAGACCGGCTCCTGAACCGATGAAAACAGCCTCGAAACCTTCCTCATCAATCAGCTGATCAATTGTTACCGTCCTTCCGATGATGACATCCGTCTCGATTTTGACACCGAGTTCCCTTACCTGGTCGATTTCGGCCTTCACAACCTTGTCCTTTGGCAGCCTGAATTCCGGAATGCCGTATTCCAGAACTCCTCCCGGCCTGTGGAGCGCCTCGAAAATCGTAACCTGATAGCCTAGTTTGGCAAGGTCGCTGGCGCAGGCAAGCCCGGCAGGACCACTCCCGACAACGGCAACCTTGTGTCCGTTATTTTCCTTGCAAACGGCCTTCACCCCACCTTTGTCTCGGGTGTAGTCGGCAACGAATCTCTCAAGCTTTCCGATTGCAACCGGCTCTCCCTTCACTCCGAGAATGCAGCTGCCCTCGCATTGGGTTTCCTGAGGGCAAACCCTGCCGCAGATTGCCGGTAATGAAGAATCTTCTGCAATCTTTGCTGCCGCGGCTTCTATGTCCCCACTGGCGAGGTGCGCAATGAACTGCGGAATCTTCACGCCCACAGGGCACGCTCCGACACAACGCGGGTTCTTGCAGTTGAGGCAGCGGGAGGCTTCCAGGGTTGCCTCCTCGATGTTGTAGCCGTAGCAGACCTCTTCAAAATTGGTTGCACGGACTTTCGCCTCCTGTTCCCTGACAGGAACTCTTCCTATCTTAGATGCCATTATTCATTCCTCCCAATTTTACATTTATGGTCAGCCTCTGTCTCCTCGCTCCTGTACATACCCTGCCGGCGCATTGCCTCGTCGAAGTCCACGTCATAACCGTTGAATTCAGGGCCTTCCACACAGGCGAACCTTGTCTTGCCTGCAACAGTGACACGGCAAGCCCCGCACATTCCTGTCCCGTCCACCATCAAGGTGTTGAGACTGACGATGATAGGGAGAGAAAGCTTTTTTGCCGTAAGGGTTGCAAATTTCATCATAATCATTGGACCGATTGCAACTGCCTGTGTATATTTCCTTCCTTCCTCGTTCACGAGTTTTTCCAGCATAGCTATTACCAGTCCTTTGAAACCAGCCGAGCCATCGTCCGTGCAGATGAACAGATTGTCACATACGGCACCGATTTCCTGGGTGTAAATGAGCAAATCGGCGGTTTTGGCTCCTATGATGACATCAACGGCAACGCCCCTTTCGTGCAGCCACTTGACCTGCGGATAAACAGGGGCAGTTCCCACTCCGCCGGCTATGAATACATATCTTTGCGATGAGAGCTTCTCCTGAGGCATTTCCGTAAACTCAGAAGGCATTCCGAGAGGTCCCACTACATCGCAGAAATATTCCCCTGCCTCTTTCTCGCAAAGCATCCTGGTGGATGCTCCTATCATCTGCGTAACAATGGTAACTGAACCCGTTTCTTGGTCATAGTCACTGATTGTCAAAGGAATACGTTCTCCTTTTTCATCAACCCTGACAATGAGGAATTGCCCTGGCCGGGCCGAACGGGCCAGCCGGGGCGCTTCAACTTTCATCCGACATATAGTCGGAGTCAACATTTCTTTTGTAAGTATTTTGTACATTTTTGTCTTATTGAGCCTATTTTTCAGCCTTTACGCTTGCATGATAGCCCAGTGCCTCAATCGCAGCCTTGAGAGTCTGTTCGGATGTCTTGGCCGGATCATAAAGAATGTCCACGGTGTGCTCGTCCAGAGACACTTTCAGGTCCTTGACGCCTTTTTCGAACGCAATGTTTTCCTGAACTTTCTTTACGCAGGAGGCACAATGCATATGTACATTGAAAACCACTCTCTTGACTTCTTTCGCAGCTTTTTTCTTCTTTGGCGCATTGTCGGAAGTCTGTTCCACGAAGTTGGTTGCTTCCTGAAAATTTGCAGCTGAGGCAGTAGCCGATGATGCGATGATTGCAGCAAGTGCAAGGATTATAATCTTTGTCATAATTCGGTAAAGTTATGTAATTTTATTATTTTTTCCAAAGTGTAAATCTGAATCCGGCATTGGCCTTGATGCCCATAAGAGGCCCCCAGACGCAGCTTGCGTCAAAGGACGGCTGTCTTGGATTGACGATTCCGTTATCCTTGACACTTCCGCAGATGACGTCCTTTTGTCTGAAATTGGTGATGTTTTCCACTCCGACATACACGTCCCATCCTTTGAATCTGCGCGTAATCTGGGCATACAGAAGCGGATAGACAGGAGAGTAGAAATTGCCGTTCTTTTCCTTTATTCCACTCATCCCTTTCATAAAGTCATAGACTCTGCAAGGACCGTTGACAGAAGCCGTGAAATCGAAAATCCATTTGTTCAGCCTGGTAGCATACTGGAGGTTGAGGACTCCCTTGTAGCGGCTTGTCATAGGTTTCTCCACAAGTCCCCGGTCAGCCAGTTCAACCTTGGCATCAGTGTAGCGGAAGGTTGCCGTGATAGTGAACCTTTCTATTGGTTCGATGTTGAAATCAAGCTGGTAACTGTTTGTATATGAACGTTTTGAATCCAAAGAATAAAAATCAATCACATTTGCGAAATGTTCATAGTCGACAATCATCTGCTGTGCAAACTGTGTCCTGAAATAGTCGAAACTGAGGTATGTGTTGGAGGAAGCGCCGACCGGAATATAATAGGTGACATTGCCTCCGAAGGTCCAGGCATCCTCCAGAAGATGTTCGTTGAAGTTGCCTTTGAACAGTTTGCCGGTGGAGAAAACTCCGATGTTGTCAACCAGCGGGGTGGCTCTCCTGAGTCCTCGACCACCGTTGGCGCGGATGACGATTTCCTCTATAGGGGCATATTTGAGAGTCAGGCGTGGCGATACCCTGAATCCAGCCTTGTAATACCAGTCTCCTCGCAGGCCGGCTATTGCAGAGAATTTTTCGCCGGCATGGAAGGTGTATTCTCCGAAAACTCCCGCATTGAGCAGATTGGTGATGCCACTGAAGGTTGAATTTTCATACTTGGCCTCGTGGAAAACTGTGCGGTTGAAGTCTTCGATATATCTGTCGAGGGTGGCGCTCAGTCCGACAGTGAACTTGTGTGATTCATTTATCTCGTTCTGATACAGGAGGTTGGCAAAACCGGAGTGCTGGGATGCCAGGTATTGAGTACTTCCAAAATAAGAACCGAGGTCCTGGAAATTATAGTCGGCAACGAGGGCGATATTCTGAGAATTGTTTTCAGTCAGAGGTATTCCTATCTTGAAATATCCGTTGATGGACTGATTCAGGATATCGGAGCCCCAAGGGTCGATGCCGGTGGTGTTGCGGATGTCATATGTGTGTTTGTCATACATCACCTTCTTTCCGTTCTCGTCTGTCAAAGACTGACCTCCAAGCCTGCTGTCACGCAGCGCTCTGACTCCGAAACGTATTTGCACTCCATTGTCGCCCTGGTAGAGCCAGCGGTTGGCGAGGTTGAACTGGAGCATCTTCGGTTCATCGATGAATCCGTCCTTGTTCATGTCGTGGGTGAGGATGTTGCCCGAGACGTGGCCAAGGATGACAGTGCTCCATTTGTAGCCCATCTGCAGAGAGGATGCGATATTGAGGTCCATCTTGGTGTCGCTCATTATCACTCCGTTGATGAAGAGGGGCTTTTCGTCTGTAGGCTTTCTGTGCTCCAGGTTTATTTGACCTGTCATCGATTCCACTCCGTTGATGACTGAGGATGAACCTTTTGCAATCTGAATGCTCTCAAGCCATTGTCCCGGGACATATGAAAGGCCGAATGGCGCAGAAAGCCCGCGCATTACTGGACGGTTCTCATCTAGCATCTGGGTATAGGTTCCGGACAGGCCGAGGAGTCTGATTTGCCTTGCTCCAGTCACGGCATCGGAATAGCCGACTGTAACGCTTGCCGAATTCTCGAAACTTTCAGCGAGGTTGCAGCAGGCCATTTTGCACAGCCCGGCTGCTGAAATCACTTCCGTTCTTATTTCCTTACCTTTGGACAGATAATTTCCCGCCTGACGGGATACGAATACGGCGGCATCAAGGCTGTCCTGCCTTTCGCCGTATATGCTTGTGGTATCTATGATTTGCCCTGAGTTTCCATAAACTTGTGCGAATACATAAGCATTGGTGCATAGTACCATTGCCAATATGGACAGTATTGTTCTTTTCATATTATTGTTATTGAGATTGTAATTATTTGATAATCAGATGTTTTTTTGTCTATATGGACAAGATGAAGACATCAGCATATTACAATCTCCAGACAGAAAGAAAAGAGCGCTCCGGGCAGCGGGGGAGCAAATCCGCCCCGTCTGGATGAGGGACGGAGGATGGCGACAAAACAGACGCTGGCAACACCGGACCATCCTCAATGCAAGGGCAGTGGCCGCAGTGGCATTCGTCATAATGATGATGTTCGTTATTATCCGTACGACTGCCCGTAATGGACAGGGCTATATAATTGTTGGAACAGCACCTTTCAGATATTTCATCCCCGTGATATGCTTCGCCGGGGCAGTCACATTCGTGATCGGGGCAGTTCGGACAGTGGTGCCCGGGATGGATGTCATCGCAGGAGAGACCGTTTATAAAGGTAGAAACAAAACTCTGGCCGCTTGAATTGCAGGTATGCACATCAAACCCTATGATGCTGAAGCAGTACCAAAGAGTAAAGATGCATGCTGCAATTTTTGTAGTCAGTTGTTTCATATATAATCCAAACTCGGCAAATTTACGAAAAATTTCTATATTTGCACAATATGTCCTCCCCGGATACTTTTTCGAAAAAATTAAAATCCTGTATATATGAAACAATTTTTAAAAATGACACTTGCTACGCTGCTTGGACTGCTTCTGTTCAGCTTCGTATCAATGTTCTTGACAATGGCTGTTGTGTCTGCCTTTGCCACATTGGGTGAAAAGACCCCGGTTATGCCAAGCGAGGCAATGCTTACGATCGACTTTTCCACCATATCACTCACGGAACAGACGCAGGAAGCCAATACGATGGCTGGTCTTTCTGGAGAAACTGTCATTCAGCCACTTGGAATATTCAGCGCTATCCGTGCAATTAATGCTGCGGCCCAGGACCCTGCGATAAAGTTCATTTTTATGAAGCCTGACAAGGTCAGCGGAGGTATTGCCCAGATAGAAGAATTCAGGACTGCGCTTGAGCATTTCCGCTATAGTGGTAAGCCTATTATTTCCTATATCGAGAACCCGGGCAACGGGAGTATCTATCTTGCCTCTGTTTCTGATAAGGTATATATGACGAGCAACGAGGGCGCTATGTCGATGTTCAACGGACTTTCCTCGCAGATGATTTTTCTCAAAGATGCTCTTGACAGGCTTGGTGTGAATGTGCAGCTGATTCGCCACGGAAAATACAAATCTGCAGGTGAAATGTACATCAGAAACTCTTCCAGCAAAGAAAATCTGGAGCAGAATCAGGCTATGATTGATGCAATCTGGGACAATTGGGCTGAAAAAATCTCCGCTTCCAGGGGTGTTGATACAGAGAAACTTGACGAAATGATAAATGACCTCGACTTGAACTTCTCCGAGGATTTTCTCTCCAGCGGACTCGTTGACGGTCTTGTGACTTTTGAAGAACTCAAGCAGGTGCTCTGTGACCAGTTCGTTGCGCCAGACTATTCATCTGTTAAGAGTATTTCGCTCGAAGATTATGCTCTTCTGAAGAATACAGTCAATTTCAAGGCTATGAACAAGGTCGCAATCATCTATGCAGAGGGCAGTATCGTGGACGGCAAAGAAAAGAAGGAAGTGGCTGGGGACCGTTTTGCGAAAATCATCTCAGATGTCAGGAATGATGCCTCGGTCAAGGCTGTCGTGCTAAGGGTAAATTCTCCGGGAGGAAGCGTCCTGGCTTCTGACAAGATTCGCTCTGAGCTTGAACTTCTGCGCAAGGATAAACCGCTGATTGCCTCATACGGCGATTATGCGGCTTCAGGAGGATATTGGATATCAGCAGGTTGTGACGAAATTTTTTCCAATCCTTCCACTCTTACCGGTTCCATCGGTGTATTCTCCATGATACCTGATTTGAGCAAAACTCTCAAGGATGTGGTTAAGGTTAATGTGACACCTGTCAATTCCCACAATCATTCTGACCTTTACAATATGACTCGTCCTCTCTCCGATAAGGAAGTGGCATATATGCAGGCTTCTGTTGAGAGAATATACGAAAGTTTCACCACTTTGGTCGCAGAGGGAAGGGAAATGGATGTGAAAGATGTAGATGCTATTGCACAGGGCCGTGTATGGGCAGGAAGCGATGCCTTGAAGATTGGCTTGGTGGATACTATCGGAACCATTGAGGATGCTACTCTTGCGGCAGCAATGAGGATTGACGGAGTGACAAGCCTGGACGATGTCCAGATAGTCGAATATCCGAAGCCTCTGACTCAGTTTGAACTCATACTCGAAGCCATTACGGGAGAGGAGAGCGTCTTTGCAGGAACGCCGCTTGAAAGTGTTGAGAATGCATTCCGTGGATGGACTCAGGCAGAGAGCGGAAAGGTTTATGCCGCTATGCCATATGTCTATGATATCCGCTGATTTGCATCACATAATCTAGCCGATAATACGAATTATTGATTCGGTAGTGGATTTGATTTTGTAGCCCTCGTCGATGCGCAAGCCGGCGAGGGCTGCTATGTGCTGGGACTCAGCCATTTCCGGCGTGAGGGTGTCAACGATAACTACTGCAGATGCCTTCTGGGATGCCGAGAATTTGAGATCGGTGAAGATGTCGCTTAGAAGTTTACGTCCTTTCATACCCAGAGGGCGCATCCAGTCCCCATTGCGCCAGCGCCTGAGCACGAATGGGAAACGGAGCTGTCCTGCATCCAGGGCAACCACTCCTTCCATCTGCCTCGGTGACATTCCTTTTTCCCAAGGAATTGTCTCAATCTGAAACCGACGTCCATTGAAATTGTAGATTCCCGGACCTTTGACCGGCATTATGTCCTCAGAATAGGTCTCCATACCTTTCTGCCTGATTTCGAGTACACCTCGTCCGGTCTGAAGAATGTGAGTGGAGGAAGAGAAACTTTTGCCTGGAATGGTCCTGTCCGACATCAGAAGATTTTCTATAGAGGAAAGATGGGATGAATTGAATCCGAATGGGGACAATATGTAATATAGAAGGTATCTCCACTGCTTCAGGGACATCAGCGCTTCGATATCCAGACTCAGAACATCGCCACACGGGGTTATCACTTTTGATGCGGCATCTTGGCACCAGAGTTGGACAATTTCCGAGGCATCATTGAAATAGGTAATGTCCTTGTTGATTGTCTGAACGAATGATGGGTTGATTCGACCGAATTGTGGAAAAATTTCGTTACGGATTCTGTTGCGCTTATACTCGGACAAGGAGTTGGTGCTGTCGTTGCGGTAGCGGATTCCGTGAGAGAGGGCATAGCCTTCAATCTGTTTCCTTGTAAACTGCAACATCGGGCGTATAAGCAGGATGTTGCCGCAATCTGGCAAAGGGAAGGCGGAAACCTGCTGCATCCCGCAAATCCCATCCATGCCTGTTCCTCGCAAGATGTTGAGTACCAGTGTCTCAGCATTGTCATTGGCATTATGGGCAACGGCTGTCGCTACATAGGAATTGTCGCGGCACAAATCTGCAAACCACCTGTAGCGCAGTTCCCTTGCGGCCATCTCGATGCTGACCGAATGCTCCTTTGCATAACTTTCCGTGTCAAAGGACGCAAGATGAACACTCACTCCATTTTCGGCAGCCCAGGCTTCGACCAAAGCCTGGTCACCGTCACTTTCTGCTCCGCGAAGATTGAAATTGCAATGTGCCAGGGCAAATTTCATCCCTCCGCTTCGAAGAAAAAGGTCTGCCATAACCATAGAATCCACACCCCCGCTGACGGCTACAAGCACCTTCCCCTGCCCGTGGCCATCAAACGAAAGGGCTGACCAATTATCATTGACCAGCCCCTTCATTTCTTCCAATGTTCTGGCAAAGCGTTTAAGCATCAGTTCTTTTTACTTGCAATTATGTAGGTGAAACCGAACGCGAGTGATTCCTTGAACTGAACTGCTGCAATACCCGAAGGATGTGCATTGGCATATGCCTGATCTGCGCATTTCTTTTCCCATTTATTGGTCTTTATCATCACCATATCATCATAGATGAGGTTGGTGGTGAGGGTGAGGGAGAAATATTTGGCAATCTTCCAGTCAAAGCGGTTGTCCCAGTTGATACGTGGACAAGGGTTGATCTTGTGGTTCTTGAGGTAATCCTCGAAAAGCACAATCTGGGTGGTGTAGGCGAAATTGTCATTGATATTCACCTTTATATCGACCTTCAACTGGGCACCGAATTCGAAGCGGGCGCAGCGATAGGCTTCTCCAGAGTTGATGAGCTTATCATATCTGTCCTTTGTTGCCGGGTCTGCTGTGGCTGCATCATATCCGGAGAACTCTTTGTCAAAGGCTTTTGTAGTCTTCATCGAATATGCTTTTCTCAGTTGAGCGTCCTTGACGATTACATAACCTCCTGTCAATGGTGCAAAGTTGACGGCAAGCCACTTGGTCGGGGTGTAATCGATACCGAGTGCGAGGTTGGTGTAGGCCGGAGCGAGGAAATTGGACTTCAGAACCCTGGCTTCTTTCCAAAGATTCTTCTGGTCTTTCAGCGGAAGGTTGTCGAGCTCAGGCAGTTTCCCTTCACCGTCCTTGTATGAATCCGGAACCGACGGAGTTTTATATTCCCATCCCTTCGCAAATTGAGATTTGAAGTCAAAGTTGGCGGAGAAGTAGAAATTCTTCATCTTTTCGGTTTTGTATCCCCATTTGCTCTCAAGGTAGATGCGGTCGGTGCTTTTCTGGAGCAGCGGCTTGGAAGATGCATAGAGGACTCCGAAGTCAAGCTGGAGACGGTTGTTCCAGAACATTTCGTTTTTCTTGTAATTGGCATTTCCGTCGATGAATCCCTGCAGAGAGAATGTATTGTCACCACCGGCTGCCCAGTTGGTAAGCCCGGTCTGACCTATGTTGAGGTTGGTTTTGAGTGACTCTGTCCAATATTTCGGTTTTTTGACTTCCGGTTTGGTTTCAGGCGCATTGGCGATGGTTTCTGCGGCCTTGGCAGCGGCTTTCTGTGCTTCGGTAAGTTCCTGTGCATATGCACCCAGACAGAGTGAATATGCAATGATAACGGAGGTAAGAAGTCGTTTCATAGATGTGTAATTGTTGATTAATAAGACATTGCGAACAATACTCTCTGGTGTGAAGGCTTGCCTGTATAGATACATTTGCCTTCTTCCATACAGACAGCGCTGTCCATAGGAATACAACGGATTGTCGCCTTGGTTTCTTCTTTGATTTTCTCTTCAGTTTCCTTGGTACCGTCCCAGTGGCAGAGCAGGAAGCCTCCCTTGGTGATTTCCTCCTTGAACTCCTCCCAGGTGTCCACCTTACGGATGTTCTCATCCCTGAATTTGAGGGCTCTGGAGTAAATGTTGTCTTGAATATCCACGAGCAGGTCTTCAATGCGCTTTGCAAGACCTTCCACAGGAGCGGATATCTTTTCGAGGGTGTCACGGCGGGCAATCTCCACTGTCCCGTTTGCAAGGTCACGGGCTCCCACTGCAAGGCGTACAGGAACGCCCTTGAGCTCCCATTCTGCAAACTTGAAACCAGGGCGGAGGGTGTCGCGGTCATCAATCTTGACGCTGTGGCCGTGAGCCTCAAGTTCTGCCTTGAGCTGGTTCATCTTTTCGAAAATGGCTTTGTTACCCTCTTCGTCCTTGCCGACAATCGGGACTATAACTACCTGGATAGGAGCAAGTTTCGGAGGTAGAACCAGTCCGTTGTCATCTCCGTGAGCCATAATCAAAGCACCCATCAGACGGGTTGAAACGCCCCAGGATGTAGCCCATACATACTCCTGCTTTCCTTCCTTGTTGGTAAAGAGTACGTCAAATGCCTTGGCGAAGTTCTGCCCGAGGAAGTGGGATGTTCCGGCCTGCAGGGCCTTTCCATCCTGCATCATAGCCTCGATGGTCATAGTGTCCAGGGCTCCTGCGAACCTTTCATTAGGGCTTTTGTGACCTACAACTACAGGAAGCGCCATCCAGTTGCGTGCGAAATCCGCATAGACATTGACCATCTTTGTTGCTTCCTCTATTGCCTCCTGCTGCGTTGCGTGTGCAGTGTGGCCTTCCTGCCAGAGGAATTCAGCAGTACGGAGGAAAAGCCTCGTACGCATTTCCCAACGGACCACGTTGGCCCACTGGTTGCACAAAATAGGCAGGTCGCGCCATGATGTAACCCAATTCTTATAGGTATTCCATATGATGGTCTCGGAAGTCGGCCTGACAACAAGTTCCTCTTCAAGTTTTGCTGATGGATCCACGACTACTCCCGGACCGTCAGGGTTGGCCATCAGACGGTGGTGTGTCACCACAGCGCATTCTTTTGCAAATCCCTCGACGTGTTCTGCCTCACGGCTCAGAAATGATTTCGGGATGAACAGCGGAAAATAAGCGTTCTGGTGTCCGGTGTCCTTGAACATCTTGTCCAGCACACTCTGCATTTTCTCCCAAATGGCATAACCATAAGGTTTTATGACCATACATCCCCTGACTGCGGAACGTTCAGCAAGGTCTGCCTTCACTACGAGGTTGTCGTACCACTGAGAATAGTTGTCAGATCTCTTGGTAACTTCTTTTGCCATATTCGTTTGTTTTTTTTAATTATTTCGTTAAAATTGCATCTATATATGTGTGGAAATGCATTTGAGCCGTCGGGTACGGTTCTTGCATTTTGACACAGGCTGCGAAGATAAGAATTTTCAGCTGAATTTGCACACAAAATATATACACAAAAGAATTATGAACAGATGTACCGCAATGATGATGACAGTGCTTGGCGCCGCAATCCTTTCTTCCTGCGCCACGGCAACCGTTGCCACCCGCGGCACCGGACAGAGATTCCAGGATGGACTCTATGCATCATCGGATGATTCACAGACAAAGGAAGACAGGCAGGAATCAGAAAGGATCAATGACATCCTTATAGAAAAAACCAAGGCTTCAGAGATATATTTATTCTCGGAAACCTCCAAGGATACCGTAGTGATACCGCAGAATATGGCTGCTACCATCAAATTCAATGGGGACGACGGCACTTCGGTAACTGTAGCCCAGGCACCGGACTGGCTTCAGGAGGATGCCTGGAGATATGACTGGATGTATGGGCCTTATTTTTACAGACCATATGGCTATTGGTACGGATCATACTACGGGGGCTGGAGATATGACCCATGGTATGGGTACTATGACCCTTGGTACGGAGGCTACTATAGCCATTGGTATGCATTCCACAGTCCTTGGTATGGCTGCTATGATCCTTGGTATGGTTGCTATGATCCATGTTATGGCTACTATGACCCTTGGTTCGGTCACCATCATCACCACCATATTTTTATAGAACCGATGCCTGATATGGGAAGGAAGGTTGTATATGCATCCCGAAATCAGACAGGAACGAGGGGAATGTCAGCAGGAAAGCTCGAAGGATCGGTTAGAACCGCTGTTAGAAGCGGAGCAAACTTCACTTCGTCCAGCACCAGAACCACTCCGGCCAGGGAAAGGGTGGTTTCCAAGTCCAGAACAGACAGAACCTCAACGGGTGACAGACTTACTCCTTCGTCCACCTCCGGCTATAGGCGTGCGGGGCAGACGGCATCTTCTTCATCTTCATCTTCAGCTAGTTACAGAAGACCATCGGCTTCAACCGACAGGTCATCCTCAAGCACCTCGGGCTACTCCCGCAGCAGCTCTTCAAGCACTTCGGGCTATTCCCGCAGCAGTTCGTCCAGCAATTCGGGTTACTCCCGCAGCAGCTCATCCAGCAATTCGGGCTATTCCCGTAGCAGCTCGTCATCATCCTCCAGCTACTCCCGCAGCAGCTCGTCCAGCAATTCGGGTTACTCCCGTAGCAGTTCGTCATCGTCATCCAGCTACTCCAGGGGGAGTTCTTCATCCGGGTACTCTGGTGGCGGAGCATCCAGAGGTGGCGGTTATAGCGGAGGCTCCAGAAGATAATAAACATTTGCAACACAATAAGATATGAGAAAGATTCTATTCATTTTTTCTCTGATCGGATTCACTTCGGCAGCGGCCTTTGCCCAGACTGTTCAGGATGCATTCCGTATCAGTGAAAACGATTATGAGGGGACAGCAAGATCAGTTGCAATGGGCAACGCTGTCACGGCTCTTGGGGGAGACCTGGGAAGCGTAAACATCAATCCAGCAGCCGCAGTGGTTGCACCCTACTCACAGATAACGCTTACTCCAGGACTTACAATAGGAGTAAGCAAGGCTCAAGGGGTATCACAGTTTTCGGACGGAGACCTTCCGTATTTCCAGAGAGAGATGAGATCCACCAGAACCAGGTTTGCAATCCCAAATATCGGATTTTCCATCAATTTCGACACCGGCCGCACCCGTGGAGTGAAGAATATAGCAGTCGGACTGACGGTCAATTCCACCAACAACTGGAACGAAAGCATCTATGCCGGGGGTACCAACACCCGCACTTCCTATCTTGGTGATATGGCCTTTGGCGCAAACGGCTATTTGAGCAGCGAGCTTATCAGCGATGATGCATTCAACATTGTACCGTGGAAGGCAGCAATCGGTTATAACCTTGGAATGATTTCCACTTATGGCGGATATAATGACCAGTATGTAGGCGCGACGGAGGTGCCGATGTCAGACGGAAGCATCAGTTTCGGTGACGGAACCCTGAAGCAGACTTTGGGAATAATACGTTCAGGACAAAAACACGACTATGTTGTCAATGTCGGTATGAATGTTTCGGATGTGGTCTATATCGGAGCCAATCTTGGTATCACCTCGGTGTCATATTCATACTCCGACTTTTTCAAGGAGGCTGCCTCTTCGAGGGGAGAATTCGGAATGAGCATAATTGATGGTGAAGGAAACGAAATCCCGATGTACTTCAACAAAATGACATACAGAACCTCCTATGATATCAGCGGCTCGGGCGTATATGGCAAGATAGGCATCATCGCCAAACCTGTGGCAGGCCTGAGGCTGGGCGCGGCAATCCAGACTCCTGCAATAAATTATCTGTCAGAGACTTTCCAGGAGTCCGGCGAGGTGTCTTTCACAGGTGAAGGAGGATATGATGCCAATGAAACCTCTCCGATGGGCAGGAATCGATACACCCTGAGTTCTCCTTTCCGGGCTAATTTCGGAGCGGCTTACACCATAGGAAAATTGGGGCTGGTGAGTGTGGATTATGAGTTGTGCAACTATGGCCAGATGAGATACAGGGCAGCTGAATATGATGACGATCTGGCTGATATCAATTCACTTATTTCCCAGTCCTATGCAACTTCCCATATGTTCAGAGCAGGCCTTGAGTTTAAGCCAGTCGATTTTATGGCGGTAAGGGCAGGATACGGGTTCACGACCAGTCCGGAGACGGCGCTAAGGAATGAGAAATTCTCCGTAAAGGCAAGGCAGAACGTGGCTCTGGGACTCGGTTTCAGTACTTCCGGTTCTTTCTTTGTTGACTTGGCCGTAAAATATACTCTCCCGGAAAGGACATATATCAAGCCTTATGGAGATTATGTGGGCACGTTTGACTCAGAAGGAAACTTCATTCCGGACAGCAACTACCTCTCTCCTCTTGTGGGGAATGTTCAGCACAATGTCAAGGTGCTGCTTACTTGCGGATGGCGTTTCTAAGCCAGTCGAGGGACTGAGGACCTTCATTGAAAAGCAGGTCCATTGATGAAAGATTATTGATGAAGCCGTATTTCCTTGCGAAAACCTGGAAGTACGGCTTCATTTCTTCCTGGTTCCCCAAAATGGTGTCTGGCCGTTTGGGGTGGATAAGGTCGCGGTAGTCTGCGCACTGAACTCCTTCTACGATGGCCTCGCGCGAATATTCTTCAGTAAAACTCAGTTCGACCTCTATGCCCATCCTGTCAAGAAGCATCCTGGTAAGGCTTGTGTTGAGGTCGAAAATCTTCTCCTGCCTGGAGTCCAGGATTGCAAAGAGGTCGTCTGCGTAGTAGTCGAAGTAGGCGGCTTGCCTGTATGCAGAGATGATGGCTCTCTTATGCTGTATCAACCACGGTTTGGAATAGTCGATTCTGACTTCTCGGATGGGAATGCGACCTCCCTGGTGACTATGTATGACGGGAATGTTGAGCGACTGGACGCCGTCTGCCGCATAAAAGCGGCATCTGTTGCGGTATGATTGCTTCTGATAGCTTTCACAGGCCTCAATATACACTTTTCCTCCCATATCTGTTGCCATAAGTGCGAGACAGGATATGGGAGGAAGATATGCTGTTGAAAAGAGTTTCGGCATTTAGTCTATGTTGCCTTTGGATTCTCCTGACATTCCGCGGATTATGCCGCGTTTGGAGTTGCGGATAAATTCAAGGATGGTATCTCTTTCTTCTGACTGAGGGAATCCGGATTCAATCTTTGCAAGGGCATCGGATACGTTCATGCTTGAATTGTAGATGATGTCATACATATCCTTGATGTTGCGAATTTGCTCTGATGTGAAGCCTCTGCGGCGAAGTCCAACGATGTTGACTCCGGCATATGAAATCGGGTCACGACCGCACAGGACATAAGGTGGAACGTCTTTGTTGATCTTTGATCCGCCTCCTACGAAAGCGTGCTTTCCAATCTTGGAGAACTGGTGTGCAACTGTGCTTCCTCCGAGTGTTGCCCAGTCATCGACATCGGTTTCACCGGCAATGCCGACATAGCTGACAAGAATGCAGTGGTTGCCGACGGTACAGTCGTGTGCCACGTGTGTGTATGACATCAGGAGGACGTTATCACCGATTCTGGTTACGCCTTTCCCGCTGGCTTTAGTACCGCGGTTGATGGTTGCGCACTCCCTGATGTTGACATTGTTGCCGATCTCGACATATGTGACTTCTCCGTCAAATTTTAAATCCTGAGGGATAGCGCCGATGACGGCTCCCGGAAATACGGTGCAATTCTTTCCCATCTTGACATAGTTGAAGATGGTCGCGTGAGGGAGGATTTTGCATCCGTCGCCGATTTCCACATGTTCTTCAATGTATGCGTATGGGCCTATTTCTACGTTTTCGCCTATTTTTGCGTTCGGGTGAACCGTGGCGAGTGGGTGGATTGTAGTCATCTGTCTATGAATTAAATTTATTCTGTCTTGTCTATTGCCTTTCTCAAGGCTTTTGCTGCTGTCGTGTTGATTCCATGTCCGGATTTCTCTGCGGTTACCTTCGCCTTGAGGAAACCTCCGCATAGTCTCAGGTCTCCTATCAAGTCAAGCAGTTTGTGTCTTGCACATTCGTTTTCAAAACGGAGCTCAAGATTGTTGAGGTAGCCATTGTCCTTCACCTGAAGGGCTGGGATGCCGAAGAGGCTGGCCAATCTGCCTACCTGTTCGTCTGTAACGGGATGCTCCACTATAACGATTGCATTGTCCACATCGCCACCTTTCACAAGCCCGTTGTTGAAGAGGTATTCTATCTCGTGGAAGAAAACGAAGGTACGGCAGATGCCAATCTGCTCCGCATAGACCACTGACGGGTCCCACTGTGCTCTCTGCACTCCAAGAACCTTGGAATTGAAGTCTATCTTTATGTTATATGAGAATTCTTCTGCCGGCTCGATTCTTACGAAAGAACCCTTTTCCGGGTTGAATATTTCAACAGTTTCTTTCAGCTCAATATAGTGTCTCGGCTTGTCTTGGAGGAAGAATCCGTCCTTCCAGATAGCGTCGATATAAGGTTTTGCACTTCCGTCAAGAATAGGAACCTCCACATTGTCAATGTCAATCAGGGCATTGTCCACCCCCATTCCGGTCAGCGAGGAGAGTATGTGCTCGATGGTCATCACCGAAACATCTCCGCTGGAGATGGTTGTGCTTCTTGCCGTATTGGAAACATTTTCTGCGAGTGCGTCGACGTAAGCTTCATCGCCCAAGTCTGTGCGTCTGAAACGTATTCCCGTATCTGTAGGAGCAGGGGATATGGTCATTTTTGCATATCGTCCCGTATGAAGTCCTTTCCCTTCGAAGGAATAGCTTTTTTTAAGAGTCTGTTGAAATTGCATTTGTATCGGTCAATCTTTTCAGTATCTATTTGTTTGTAAATAGCCTGCAAAGATATATATAATTTTTGAAATACTATTTTTTGCCGCTTCTCTTGAATTCTGCATAGCTCCTCATATACTGCATATATGGTATTGCCGGGGTGCCCATATAAGCTTCACCGCTCTTGCGAACATTGCTCAGAAGTCCTGTCTGAGCTGCAAATGAAGTGTTGTCAGCCACGGTGAGATGTCCTGCGATTCCGACCTGTCCGCCTATGATGCAGTGCTCTCCAACCTTGCTGGAGCCGGCGATTCCGGACATTGCGGCCATCACGGTGTTAGGCCCGATCTCAACATTGTGGGCTATCTGGCAGAGGTTGTCAATCTTGGTGCCTTTCTTGACAATTGTCGAGCCCATCTGGGATTTGTCAACAGTGGTGTTGGCCCCGATTTCGACATCGTCTTCTATGATGACATTGCCCGTATGCTGAATCTTTTTCCAGGTGCCGTCCTCCAGAGGAGCGAAGCCGAATCCGTCTGCTCCTATCACGGCGTTTGAGTGGATTATGACATTGTCTCCGATGATCATTCCCGGATAGATTCTTGCGCCGGGATATATTGTGCAGAACTTACCAATCTTTACATCGTCCCCCACATAGACATTCTCATATATTTTGGTGCAGTCTCCAATTCTGGCCCTCTTTCCGATGTAGGCGAAATCTCCCACATATACCTTCTTTCCGAGTCTGGCAGACCACCTTATGCGGGAGCGAAGCCCCCTGTATCTCTTGTATGAACGTTTCTTGGCAGTTACATAGTCCAGAAGGGAGGCTACTGCTGAATAGGCATCATCCACCCTTACCAATGTAGCCTTTACGCTTTTCTGGGGGATGAAAGTCTTGTTTACTATAATTATGTCCGCCTGGCACTCATAGACATAGTGCTCATATTTCGGATTGGCGAAGAAGCAGATTGCTCCGGGTTTGCCGCTTTCGATTCTTGCAAAGGTCGTGACGGTGGCTTGTGGATTCCCGTCTACAGTACCGGAGAGGATTTCCGCAATTTCCTTGGCTGTAAATTCCATATTGATCAGGTTCGAGTACAATTGTTTGTTAGTTATGATTTTTTTAGTACCTTTGCACCGTGAAGAAGATATGGGGGCGGGAGCCCCCTTATTTTATGTAAATCATTCAACAACGGTGAAATGAACTGTACAGAAATATTAGATGCATTGAAGGACGAAATTGTTGCACGGAATCTTTATTTTGTTGATGTTTCCGTCAGCAAGGACAATGATGTGGTCATAACAATCGATTCTGAAGAGGGTATTGTGGATCTGGAGGACTGTGTCCAGGTGAGCAGAAAGTTTGAGTCTTGTTTCGACAGGGAGAAGGAGGATTATTCAATCACTGTGACTTCTGCTGGGCTTGACCAGCCGTTCAAGGTGATGAAACAGTATCAGAAAGCCGTTGGGAAGAAGGTGGAGGTTCAGATTAAGGGCGGTGCCAAAATCGTGGGTGAGCTTGCCTCGGTGGATGAAGATGGGATAGTTCTGAATTATTCCAAGATGGAACTTGTGGAGGGCAGCAAGAGGAAGCAGTTGGTGGAACATAGCGACAAGTTCCTGTTCAGTGACGTGAACTCCACCAGGGAATACATTGATTTTGAATAAAACAATAATAAGTAAAATAATTTTTCAACTGAAAAGAAATGGAAAAGATTGAACTTAAAGATGCTTTTGCAGAGTTCAAGAATCAAAAGAACATCGACAGGCCTACAATGATGGGCGTGCTGGAAGACGTGTTCAGGACTCAGATAGCCAAGACTTACGGCTCAGCGGACAATTTCGACGTCATCATCAATATCGACAAGGGTGACTGTGAAATCTATTGGAACAGAGAGGTCGTGGAGAAAGTCGAAGATCCGAATACCCAGATTTCCATCGATGAGGTCAATGCTGACGGGGATGATTACGAACTGGGCGAGACCTTTGCCAAGCGCGTCGAGCTGAAGGATTTCGGTCGCAGGGGAATTCTCAACATCAGACAGAATCTTCAGGGCCGCATTATGGACATCGAGAAGGCCAACCTGTACAACAAGTATGTGGGAAAGATTGGCGAAATCTTCACCGGTGAAGTATATCAGCCTTGGGCCAAGGAGGTGCTGTTGCTCGATGATGAGAATAACGAGCTCAGGCTTCCTAAGTCGGAGATGATTCCAGGAGAGCATTTCAAGAAGAATGACACCGTCAAGGCAATCATCAAGAGCGTGGAGATGAAGAATAACACGACTCCATACATCGTTCTTTCCAGGACAAGTCCGGAGTTCCTTCAGAAACTCTTCGAACAGGAGGTGCCTGAAATCTATGATGGTCTTATCACCATCAAGAAAGTGGTCCGCATCCCTGGCGAAAGGGCCAAGGTGGCCGTTGAGTCATATGATGAAAGGATTGACCCTATTGGAGCCTGCATCGGTGTGAAGGGCGCCCGTATCATCAGCATCGTGCGTGAACTCAGAAATGAGAACATCGATGTAATCCAGTGGACCAACAATACTCAGCTCCTTATCCAGAGGGCATTGAATCCTGCCAAGATTTCGTCTATCGTGATTAGTCCTGATGATGACAAAATCAAGGTGTTTATGCATCCTGACGAGGTTAAGAAGGGTATCGGCAAGGGCGGTTGCAACATCCGTCTGGCAAGTATGCTTGTGGGAAAGGAAATCGAAGTTTGGAGAGAGTATCCGAAGGATGAGGAGGACGATGAGGAGGATGTACTTCTGAGCGAGTTCTCCGATGTGATTGACCAGTGGGTAATCGAAAGGCTCCAGAGCATAGGATGCGATACGGCCAAGAGCGTTCTTGCTCTTTCCAAGGAGGATATTGCCAAGAGGGCGGATCTCGAGGATGAGACCGTTGAGGAGGTGATGGACATCCTTCGTGCCGAGTTCGAGGACGAATAGTGTTTGTCCTTGTTGTAATAACATATTTTAAAAAAAGGGGTAATATATGGCAGAAATCAGAATCAGCAAATTGGCAAAACAGTTCAGCATCGGAGTTCAGACTCTTGTGGATTTCCTCAATGAGAAAGGAGCCAATCTGAGTATGGACCCGAACGCTAAGATTTCGGATGAATACCTTCCGGCAATCGAGGCGAAATTCGGTGAAGACCTGAAACTTAAAAAGGATGCGGAAAATGTGGTAATCAAACTCAAGGACATCGTCGAGAGAGGTTCGACAAAGAAAAACGAACCGGAAGAAGAGGATGTGCCTGAACGAGAGATTGTCATTAAAACCAACACTCTCAACAGTGAACCTGCTAAACCTGTGGAGCAGAGGCCTTCGGAGCCATCTCGTCCGCAGAGTACAGGCCTGAAGATAGTAGGCAAGATTGATTTGTCTGCTTCTGAAAAGCCGAAACCATCTCAGGAACCTAAGGCTGTTGCCGCGGAGCCTGAGCAGACACCGGTGGAGAAAACTCCTGAAGAAACTCCTATACAGCAGGTGCAAGAAGTTGTCAAGGAAGTTGCCAAGGAAGTTGTCAAGGAAGAGCAGGAACCAGAAGAAATCAAGGAGCCAGAGGCGGCTAATACCCCGGCCCAGCCTCAGCCTATGCCTTCTTCTGAGCCGGAGACTGCCGTGGAAGAAGTCCCTGCTTCGGATGAACCTGAACCGAAGCCTCGCGAAGTCAGAGTCGAGGTGGAGAAACTTGCCGGATTGAAGGTCGTGGATAAGATTGACCTGTCTCAGTTCGACAAGAAGAAAAAGAAGAAGAGAGACAGAATCGAGAAGGGTGGCCGCGAGAAAGTGGATGTAACCAAGGTAGAGGGAACAAGCACCTCCAAGAAAGACAAGGAAAAGGGCAAAGGTGGCAATAAGGAGCAGAGACGTCCTCAGGAGCCTCAGCAGGGTGCAGGCAAGGGCAAGAAAAACCGTCGCGACAGAGGTGGCGACAAGTTCAAGCCGGCAATGACGGAGGCAGAGGCAGAAGAGATGCAGAAGGAAATCCAGAAGCAGATCAAGGAGACCTATGCCAGAATGAATGAAAGCAAGAGCAAGAACCAGTTCGGAGCAAAGCACAGAAAGGAGAAGAGGGAACTTGCATCACAGAGGATGCAGGAAGAGATGGAGATGCAGCAGCTTGAGCAGAAAGTGCTGAAGGTGACGGAGTTCGTAACTGTCAACGATCTTGCAACCTTGATGAACAACACTCCTGTGACCAAGGTCATAGCGGCTTGTATGAGCCTGGGTATGATGGTGTCCATCAACCAGAGACTTGATGCTGAAACCCTCGTTCTGGTTGCCGAGGAATTCGGATATGAAGTGGAATTCGTGACGGCTAACCTTACCGAGGCCATCAACCAGGAGAATGAAGAGGATAATGACGAGTACCTCGAACCAAGACCTCCTGTCATTACGGTGATGGGTCACGTTGACCACGGTAAGACATCTTTGCTGGACTACATCCGCAAGGCTAATGTAATTGCAGGTGAGGCCGGCGGTATCACCCAGCACATTGGTGCCTACAATGTGGAATTGGCAGATGGCCGCCACATTACATTCCTGGATACTCCTGGTCACGAGGCTTTCACGGCTATGCGTGCCCGCGGTGCAAAGATGACAGACCTTGCCATCATCATCATCGCAGCTGATGATGCAATAATGCCTCAGACAGTAGAAGCAATCAACCACGCTCAGGCTGCTGGTGTGCCTATGGTCTTTGCCATCAACAAGATAGACAAACCGGGAGCCAATCCGGACAAGATCAGGGAGCAACTCTCAAATATGAATATTCTCGTGGAGGATTGGGGCGGAAAGTATCAGTGTCAGGAGATTTCCGCAAAGAAAGGTACCAATGTGGACAGTCTTCTGGAAAAGGTTCTTCTCGAAGCCGATATGCTTGACCTCAAGGCCAATCCTCATCGCAGGGCAATGGGTGCTGTTATCGAGTCTTCTCTTGACAAAGGTCGTGGATATCTCGCTACCATTCTTGTCCAGAACGGAACACTCCGCGTAGGTGACATTATGCTGAGCGGGTGCTACACCGGCCGTGTAAAAGCGATGTTCAATGAACGTGGTCAAAAGGTTGAGGAAGCTGGTCCTTCAACTCCTGTTTCTGTCCTCGGATTGAACGGCGCACCTACTGCAGGTGAAACCTTCAATGTGATGGCAGACGAGAAGGAGGCCAAGGAAATAGCCAATAAGAGGGAGCAACTGATTCGTATCCAGGGTATCAAGACCCAGAAACATATGACGCTTGAAGAAATCGGTCGAAGAATTGCCATCGGCAACTTCAAGGAACTCAATGTCATTGTCAAGGGAGATGTGGACGGCTCTGTGGAGGCTCTGTCGGATTCTATCATCAAGCTTTCAACAGAAGAAGTCCGTGTCAATGTTATCCACAAGGCGGTGGGAGCAATTTCCGAATCGGATATCCTTCTGGCTGCAGCATCTGATGCCATCATCATCGGTTTCCAGGTGCGTCCTATGCCTTCTGCCCGCAAGCTGGCCGAGAAGGAGGAAATAGAGATTCGTCTATATTCAGTCATCTACGACTGTATCAACGAACTCAAGAGCGGTATTGAAGGTATGCTTGAACCTGAGCAGAAAGAGGAAGTCACTGCAACTGCAGAAGTGCAGGAGACATTCAAGATTTCCAAGGTCGGAACCATTGCCGGATGTATCGTCCGCGAAGGAAAGCTCCAGAGAACGGCGAAAGTCCGCATAATCCGCGACGGTATCGTGGTTTATACCGGAGAACTTGGCTCACTCAAGAGGTTCAAGGATGATGTGAAGGAGGTCGTATCCGGAATGGATTGCGGTCTTAACATCCAGGGCTACAACGATATAAAAATCGGCGATGTCGTAGAGGCCTACAACATCGTCGAAATAAAGAGAACGCTTTAGTATTATTTGAGGATTACTTAATTCTCGGCAGGGGAGAGCCACTGGTCAAGCCAGCGGAAATACTCCCGGTGCCACATAAGCGCATTCTGCGGTTTGAGAATCCAGTGGTTCTCATCAGGGAAAATGAGCAGCCTCGACGGCACTCCCATCATTTGGGCGGCGTTGAAGGCTGCCATTCCTTCATCTACGGGTACCCTGTAGTCCATTCCTCCGTGAATGACCATCAGCGGAGTATGCCAGGATGTCACCAGATGATGCGGTGAGAGTGCGTAATGTCTGACGGCTTTTGGTAGCGTGCTCCAAGGAGAACCGCCCTGTTTGATGCCTCCGAAAGTAACTCCATCTCCTGCCGGCCCGACCGGAGCGTCAGCCGTACCGACGCGAGGGTCTATTTCACAGGTATGCAAGCCTCCGTTGTCAAAGTTCGGGAACCACATTTCTTCTGTGGTCATATACATATGTTCCTCGTTGAAGATGCCTGCATGGGCTATGAAAGCATCAAAGACATTGCCGTGCGTACCGCAGAGATAATAGACTGAATAGCCACCGTAACTTGCTCCGCAGGCTGCCATTTTCCCTACGTACGGTTCAGCTTTCAACTCCCTTGCAGCGGCAAGGTAGTCCTGCATATTGAGTCCGGGATAGTCTCCGGATATCTGTTCTGTCCACTCCTGACCGAAAGCGGTGGTTCCTCTTCTGTTCGGAAGCACTACCACATAGCCCTGCATTGCCATCAGGTAATAGTTCCACCTGTATGACCAACCCTGACTGATGGTGCCCTGAGGCCCGCCGAGGCAGATTAGGATGGAAGGGTATTCTTTGGTTGGATCGAAATCAGGCGGATACATTACCCAGGTAAGCATATCTTTCCCGTCAATTGTGGTGATGTGTCTGTCCTCTGTCCTGACTGGTTTGAGGGCGGAACTTATCCATTCGTTTTCCCGGGTGATTGGGGTAGTGCCCTGGAATTCGTCCAGCAGCACTCTTGTGACCACAATCTCCGAAGGTGCCGTCAGACTGCACCAGGTGGAGTAGAGCCTTTTGCCATCCTCCCCGTCCTTTTCGATGTAGAAAGGTGAGTCGTAATCGTTCCACTGATTCTCAGGAGTGAGCCTTTTGATCTGCTGCTCATCTACATTCACCTGATACAGGGCCTGGAGACCTTCAGTCAGGGCGTTGAAGTAGATGGTCTTCCCGTCTTCATCCCAAACCGGTGCAGCAACATTGTATTTGAAATTGCCGGTGAGTTCCCTAATCCTTGAAACACCGGGGAGGGAACCGTCTTCCGGATAGTTGAGGTCGGCTACCATCAGTCTCTGCTTGTCGGCCTCATAGCCGTCCCTTTCCATACTTATCCAGCATATCTTGCTTCCGTCCGGGCTCCATACAGGATCAGTGTCATAGCCTCCTCCCATAGGGATAACCTCAGTGTTTCGGCTTTCTACATTATATATATAGATTTCCGTATCGGTAGAAAAGGCATATTGTTTTCCCGTCTTTTTTCGGCAGGAATAGGCTATGAAACGGCCATCTGGACTCCAGCATAGTTGCTCCAGTCCTCCGAATGGTTCGGTGGGCAGTTCGAACAGGGCTTCGCCGAGGATGTCGGTGGAATTCTCCGGAGTTATCTCCACATTGCCGTTGCTCTTGAAATCTGCGACGAATGTGTGCGGTATCTCCATCACAGTGTGGTCCCAATGTCTGTACATAAGGTCATCTGTTGTGTAGGCTGTAGCCTTGTCCAAGTCCTTGTAGCAGTCGGATGGACTCTTTACCTGGCTTTTGACATAGCTTACATACATAATCTTGTCCATAGCGGGTGAGAGCTTGAATTCTCCAACTCCCTTTTCAACCTTGCTGATCTGTTTGAGTGACTTCAATGTTCCCTTGCCCGTGAGCGTGGCCTTCCAAATCTGTCCGCCCATAATAAAGAAGATTTTCTTGCCATCGGCACTCCAGCGCGCATTGCTGATGCTTTTGCCGGAGCGGGTGAGCAGGATGTCGTCACTGCCGTCAAGTTTGCACATCCTCAGGTTGCGGACGCTTTTGTTGCCTGCTATGTCAGTGTATGATACTCCATAGAGGATGTGTTGCCCATCAGGGGAGACCTGCGGGTCGGAAAGCCTGCCGTAGGAAAGAAGTACTTCCGGAGTCATCTTTCCGTCCACAATCTCGATTTCGCTTCTGCCGACAAAGCCGGTCTCATCGAATTTTGTTTTTCCTTTTTCCATAAAAATTAAAAATACTGCCGCGACGATTGCCAGAAGGCATACCGTCAATAGAACTTTGACGCTTCTTTTCATAATTTGTCAGGGTTATTATAAATTTTTGATACTTCTTCAGTCAGTCTTGCCATCTCCTGCCTCACCTCTTCCGGGGAAATCACTTCCAGCATACTTCCATACTTGCACAGTTCCATATACATATTCTTGTCCGGACAGACAAATATTTCGAAAATTGCCGTTCTTTCGTCGCTTTCCACCATCTTCTGGCTCCAATGAAGCGGAAGGTCATTCAGGTATTGCGCATTCTTCTGGTTGGTCTTGAAGCGGATGGTCTTGCCCTTTCCGATTGGCTTGTATATTCCGAAACTTGTGGCAAAAAATTCTTCCAGAGAGAAACTCTCGTCCATAGCGAATCTTTCCTCCAGAATTTCCATACTTTTCACCCTGTCAAGTCCGAAAACCCTAAGGTCTTCCCTCTGTTCGCAATAGCCTATCAGATACCATCTTTTCGAATACTCCTTGAGAGCATATGGCCTGAGATCGTACTCTTGGGAATGGTCGGATGCATATTTCCGGTAGGATATCCTAACCTTCCTGTCTTCGGTCATTGCCGACATCAGGGTGGTGAGATACCTGTGACCTGAAGGGATTTCCTCCACACTGATGCGCCCTGACAGCCTTTCCTGGCTCAGGCTAAGCAGGTTGCGAACCGTGAAAGTGTCTATCAACCAGCCTGTTGTGTCGGCGCTGGAGAGATTGTCAATCCCACGGATGAAATACCTGTTCGTGCTGCGATTGCACTCGATTTCCAAACCCAGAGCCTCCACAATGGCTTCCCTGTGGTTGTTGAAGGTTCTTCGGCTATAATCGGTTCCATATTTATTCTTCCATTTTTCTCCGATTTCGGAAAAAGTCAGTCCCGACTCAGAAGCCCCCTGGAGGATGTTTATCAGAAAAATGAATTTCTGCAGAAGCTCACTTACCATATTCAACTGATGTTGCTGTAGTCCTTGATATCGTATTTGTCTTTTCTCAATTCTTCTCTGAGCACAAAATTTTCGTCTTTTGTCAGGCTTGGATCCCTCTCCAGAACCTCTGCCGCGCACTGTCGGGCTTCCTCCAGAAGCAGGCCGTCAGTTGCAAGGGAGGCAATGCTCAGATCTATCGGCAGTCCGCTTTGCTGGGTGCCTTCCAAATCTCCGGGTCCCCTCATCTTCATATCTTCTTCGGCAAGGACGAAGCCGTTCTCCGTTTTGCACATCAACTCGATTCTGTGGCGGGATTCCTTGCTGAGGTTATACTTTGTCATCAGGATGCACCAGGATTTTTCGCTGCCCCTTCCGACGCGGCCGCGGAGTTGATGCAACTGGCTGAGCCCGAATCTTTCCGCACTCTCTATGACCATTACGCTGGCGTTCGGGACATCCACTCCAACCTCGATTACAGAAGTTGCCACCAGGATGTTTGCCCGGCCTTCGGCGAAGGCATCCATATTGAGTTGCTTGACATCGTTCTGCATTTTCCCGTGGACAACGGCTGTCTTGTACTGAGGGAAGCGGAAGGTGTCCATAATCTCGTTCGCGCCTTCCTCAAGGCTTTTATAATCAAGCTTTTCTGTCTCGTTTATCAGAGGAAATACAACGAATACCTGCCTTCCGAGGGCTATCTGGTCTCTCATAAATGAGTAGAGCTGCGGCTTTTGGCTTTCTGTAATGTGGATTGTCTTCACAGGTTGTCTGCCGGGAGGCAGCTCGTCTATTACCGACACGTCCAAGTCTCCCCAAAGCGTCATCGC
>CAMBRR010000020.1 GCA_945870315.1 uncultured Bacteroidales bacterium | reverse complement strand
GTTTCATAAATAGTATGGACAATCCGGACAAATCTAACGATTTTTTTATAAATTTGTGAGATTTTCAACTTAAGATGAGCCTTAAATGAATATTGTGCGATCTATCATGTTGGGAGCCACAATTCTTATATTGTGCTGTTGTGGGAATTCCTCCTCGGAAAAGACATCTTCAACTGTAGCTTTTCCTATGGTGGAACCTCCGGTGGTGATGGATAGTCCTGTCGAGATTTCATCATATATGGCTTCTCATTATTGGGACCGTTTCACCGACAAGTCTTTTGAGGGAGTCAACGACTCTCTTCGCATCAACTCCGTTCTCAAAACTGACCTTGAGCAGAAATTTGCGGACTGGCTGTATTTTCTGGACGGAGCGGACATTGCAACTGCACGAAAAGCCGTAGTGAACTTTCACGACAAGGTTGCCGCCTGCCAGAGAAGAGACAGCCTCTGCTGCATATATGCTTTTGCCAAGGATATGGTCAGAAAATATCTCTATGATCCGAATTCTCCCGTTAGGAATGAGGATTTGTATGGGGTTTATGCAGAGTGCCTTTCAAAGTCTGACCTCATAGACGAATCCTTGAAGGACTCATATGCCTTCGAGAGCCGGATGTGCTCCTTGAACCGGATAGGTGAGGTGGCGGCTGATTTCAGGTTTTCCGATATCGGTGGGCATATCCGTACGATGCATTCCGTAAAATCTGAGTGGACTCTTCTTTTCTTCAGCAATCCAGGTTGCCACGCCTGTGGAGAAATAATAGACCAATTGAAGAATCTTGAATTTCTTCCGGAAATGATATCCTCAGGCTATCTTTCCGTGATAAATATCTACATTGATCAGGATCTTGATGAATGGAAGTCATATATGGAAATTTATCCGAAGGAATGGATAAACTGTTATGATCCGGATTATGTCATAAGGACAGACACCCTGTACAACATCAGGGCGATACCATCATTATATCTGCTTGATGCTCAGAAACGTGTTGTATTGAAGGATGCAACTCCGGAAAGGGTTATAATGTTTTTGAACAACCTTTTACAAGAATAAATAAAACATAGAACGATATGGCAACAATAGAACAGAAACTTTGGGGGAAGACTCCAGATGGCAAGGAAATATTCCTTTATACCCTAACAAACGGACAGGGGGCATCCATACAGGTGTCCAGTGTAGGAGCAGGAATTGTGTCTGTCAATGTTCCGGACAAAAACGGAGTCATTGCAGACGTTGTGCTTGGATATCCGGATCCTATGAGTTATTTTGCTGACGGTCCTTGTGCCGGAAAGATTCCGGGAAGATACGCAAACCGAATAGCTAAAGGTCATTTCACTCTTGACGGGAAGGAATATGAATTGCCGATAAACAATGGGCCTAACCACCTCCACGGAGGACCACAGGGCTTCCAGAATCAGGTGTGGGAGAGCCGTATCCACGAGGACGGTGTGGAGTTTCTGTACTTTTCTGAAGATGGGGAAATGGGTTATCCTGCTGATTTGAAAGCAGTTGCGCGCTATGAATGGTCGGAGGATAATGAACTCAGACTCACTCTTACAGCCACCTGCGATGCCCCTACCATCGTCAACCTCACTAATCACGCCTATTTCAACCTCAACGGAGAAGGCAGTGGAGATATTCTCTCCCATCTTCTTCAGCTGAATGCTTCCGAATATCTTCCTACTGATGAAACTCTCATTCCTCTTGGCGAGAGTGCCCCGGTTGCTGGTACCCCTATGGATTTCGTGGTTGAAAAACCTCTCGGAAGGGATATCAAAGAGGATTTTCCTGCCTTGAAATACGGAAAAGGTTATGACAACTGTTGGGTGATAGACGGAGCTGAGAGAGGTCAGCTTCAGGAAGCAGCCACATTGTATTCTCCTGAAAGCGGTCGTGTTCTGACTGTTTCCACTACCCAGAGCGGTGTGCAGGTATATACCGGAAACTGGCTGTCAGGATGTCCTGTGGGCAAATGTGGACGCAGTTACAATGACTACGAAGGTGTGGCCATCGAATGTCAGAATTTCCCGGATGCACCTAACAAGGAGGATTATCCTTCATCGGTTCTTCGTCCTGGAGAGGTTTACCAACAGGCCATCATTTTTGCATTTTCTGTTAAGTAATTATCATTATGAAACAATACCTGGACCTTCTGCGTCACATACAGAAAAACGGAGTAGTCAAGACCGACCGCACCGGAGTGGGAACCAAAAGCGTATTCGGCTATCAGATGCGATTTGACCTGAGTGAGGGTTTTCCGCTTCTGACCACCAAGAAAGTGCATCTCAAATCCATAATATACGAACTGCTTTGGTTCATTTCCGGAGACACCAATGTCAAATATCTCAAGGACCACGGAGTGTCTATCTGGAATGAATGGGCAGACAAAAACGGGGACCTGGGACCTGTCTATGGTCACCAGTGGAGAAGTTGGCCGACACCAGACGGGAGGACTATAGACCAGCTGTCCAATGTGATAGAAACCATCAAACATAATCCGGATTCCCGCAGGATGATTGTCTCAGCCTGGAATGTGGCTGAAATTGACAAAATGGCCTTGCCTCCGTGTCATACCCTGTTCCAGTTCTATGTTGCCGACGGGAAGCTCTCTTGCCAGCTCTATCAGAGGAGCGCAGATGTGTTCCTTGGTGTTCCATTCAACATAGCCTCGTATGCATTGCTGACAATGATGATTGCCCAGGTCTGCGGGCTTCAGCCGGGGGAGTTCATCCATACCACAGGAGATACTCATATCTATCTCAATCATTTTGAGCAGGTTGACCTTCAGCTTTCCCGTGAGCCTAGGTCTCTTCCGGTGATGAAGATTAATCCGGACGTGAAGGATATCTTCGATTTCAAGTATGAGGATTTCACCTTAGAAGGATACGATCCTTATCCTTCTATACCGGCACCAGTGGCTGTATGATGGAGAAGATAATCATAGCAGCCGTTGCCGACAACTTGGCAATAGGGAAGGATAATGCCCTTCTTTGGCACATCAGCGAAGACCTGAAGTTCTTCAAACGGAACACTTCAGGCTGTGCTGTGATAATGGGCAGGAAAACTTTTGAATCCCTTGGACGCCCTCTTCCCAACAGACTGAACATAGTCGTGTCGAGAAATTTTCAGGCACCGGAAGGAACAGTGGGCGCATCATCCCTGGAAGAAGCCCTGTCCCTGGCTTCTTCTCTTGCTCCTGAGAGAGGAATGTCTCGGGAAAAATGCTATCTTTTAGGAGGTGGGCAGATATATTCCAAGGCTATCGGTATAGCAGATAAGATGGTTCTTACCCGTGTCCATACCGTGATTGAGGATGCAGATACATTCTTCCCGAAGATAGATTC
Source organism: uncultured Bacteroidales bacterium (assembly GCA_945870315.1). Lineage (GTDB taxonomy): Bacteria > Bacteroidota > Bacteroidia > Bacteroidales > UBA932 > Cryptobacteroides. Next base: position 28,702 of record CAMBRR010000020.1, on the reverse strand, counting down.
AGACATATGGCAGGTGGAGTCCCGGTCGGATTTGTTCCAGGATTCTTCATCTGGCGTTGAGTATGAGTTTGTTACATATATTAGAAAATAATCATCGTCCTTATCCCCAGTAATCGGACGAAAAAACGAATTTGACAATGCAGAGAGAAAACTTTTCCGGACGTTTCGGCGTCCTTGTGGCTATGGCGGGTTCTGCAATAGGCCTTGGCAACCTTTGGCGTTTCCCCTATATGGTTGGAACAAATGGTGGTGCCGCCTTTATTTTTGTGTACATTCTTTTTGTGTTCCTGCTATCGCTTCCTATTCTTTTCAGTGAGTTCATTGTGGGCCGCAGGAGCCAGACAAATGCTTTCGGAGCCATCCGTATCCTTGCTCCCGGTTCCCATTGGAAATGGGTGGGCGTCTTGTCCATCGTTACCCCTATGATAATTGTCAGCTACTATAGTGTCATAGGAGGATGGAGTATTGAATATTTCTTCAAGTCCTGTACTTTCGGCTTTACGGAATATGTGACCAATGAAGAATTGGACAATATGTTCAATGCCTTCATTTCTTCAAGATGGGCCCCTCTATTCGGTCATACTGCTTTTCTGGCGCTAACGGCATTTGTCGTAATGGGCGGCGTCAAGAGCGGAATAGAGCGTTTCGGGAAGGTGATGATGCCGATTCTTTTTGTCGTAGTGGTCTTGATTGCAATTCGCGCGATGACGCTTCCTGGTGCAGTGGATGGCATCAGATTTCTTTTTAAACCTGATTTTTCAAAGATTGATGCAGGAGTTTGCGCTGCTGCTCTCGGACAGTCCTTCTATTCTCTTTCTCTTGGATGCGGGACAATGATCACCTATGCATCCTATGTAAAGAAAACTGAAAACATTGTTTCATCCGGAGTCTCGATAGCTGTTTTTGACCTTCTGTTTGCATTGATTGCATGCTGTGCGATAATGCCGGCCGTATTTGCTTTCGGACTCAGTCCTCAGGAAGGTCCAAGCCTTGTGTTCAAGACCTTGCCTTTTATCTTTTCAAAAATGCCATTAGGAGGCATTGTGGCCATTCTTTTCTTCTTTTCGCTTCTTGTGGCAGCCCTTACATCATCAATTTCAATGTTTGAAGTTGGAGTCGCCTATTTTGTGGAAGAGAAAAAACTCAGTCGACTCCTCTCTTGCGTAGTGGTTTTCCTAATTACTTGGATAATAGGTGTGTTCTGTTCTCTGTCATTTGGCCCGCTGTCTTCGCTGAAAATCCTCGGAAATACAATCTTCGACTTCTTTGACAAGCTGTCTGCAAACTGGCTGATGACTTTGGGAAGTCTCTTCATTGTTCTGTTTGTGGGATGGAAATTGTCACCATCGGATATAAGGGACGAATTAACCAATGGCGGTCAGATAGCTTCAAACAACCGCCTGTTTCCTGTAATATTGTTTTTCATCCGTTTCATTGCGCCGGCTGCCATAGCCATCATCTTCCTCTCCAACATATTGCTATAAACAGTGAGGCCGATTAAAAACTAATCCAGTCGCGAAGCGACCGAGCCGGGTAGGCTCGAGATACCCCTAATAGGGGTCGTAGACGATAGTCTACGGGGGTTAGGAAGGTCAGTTTTTCGAAGAAAAACGATGAAGGTGACTAAAAAGTCAGCTTTTTAGTCACCTTCTTTTCTAAAATCTAACTTTTATTATTCTTCACTTTCCTCTTCGAGGTATGCTTTCAGGAGTTTCTCCTGTACATCTGAAGGAACAGGCTGGTAATCAGCGAATTCCATACGGAATGTAGCACTACCTGAGGTAAGTGAGCTGAGTGTTGTGGAATAACGGTAAAGTTCTGCAAGCGGAACTCTTGCCTTGATGGTGTCAAATCCCTTGTCAGTACCCATACCTTCAATCAGGGCCCTGCGGTTCTGGAGGTCTGACATACAAGCACCCATATATTCAGTCGGAGTCATCACCTCTACATTGTAAATAGGCTCCATAATCTTAGGACCTGCTTTGCGGAATGCATCCTTGAAAGCGTTACGTGCAGCAAGGACGAAGGAGATTTCGTTTGAGTCAACCGGGTGCATCTTTCCGTCGTAAACATAGACGCGGATGTCACGTGCAAGGGAACCGGTAAGAGGGCCTTCACTCATCTTGTCATTGATACCCTTGAGGATTGCCGGCATAAAGCGCGCATCGATGGCACCACCCACGATACAGTTGTAGAACTCAAGTTTACCGCCCCAAGGAAGGTCGAATTCATCCTTTCCTTTGATGTTGAGGACAACCTCTTTTCCGTCAACCTTGAATCTGTTGCCCGGATCCACGCCTTCCTGGTAAGGTGCAATCAGCAGGTGTACTTCTCCGAACTGACCGGCACCACCTGACTGTTTCTTGTGGCGATAGTCCGCGCAGGCAACCTTGGTGATGGTCTCTCTGTAGGAAATCTTAGGTGCAGAGAACTCAATTTCAAGCTTATTCTCCTTCTGGAGTCTCCATTTGAGGATATTGACGTGCTGCTCACCCTGTCCCTTGAGGATGGTCTGCTTCATTTCCTTGTGATATTCAATCACATAAGTAGGATCTTCGGCTGCAATCTTCGCCATTGCATCGCTGACTTTCTCCTCTTCCTTAGGATCCTTGGCCTTGACTGCGCAACGGTATTTGTAGTGAGGGAACTTAATCTCTTGGAAAGCTATGTCCGTTCCAGGAGTGCAGAGAGTGACGTTGGTCTTCGCTGCACGGAGCTTTACGGTACAACCTATATCACCTGCATACAAGTCAGTGACTTTCTCTTTCTTCTTTCCAGCCACTGCATAGATGGCGCTTATCCTCTCGCGGTCTCCGGTTTCAGGGTTCTCGAGGTCCATTCCTTCTGTGAGTTCACCTGACATAACCTTGAAGTATGCAACCTCTCCGAGGTGTTGCTCCACTGCTGTCTTGTAGATGAAAAGTGTGGTTGGAGCATCCTGTTTGCACTCTATTTCTTTGCCGTCTTTGGTGAGAGCCTTCTTTTCGGCAGGAGAAGCAGCTACGCGAATCGTGAACTGCATAAGCCTCTTGACACCGATATCCTTTTTTGCGGAAAGACAGAAGACAGGATAAACCTCTCCCTGGCGGATGCCGATACCGAGGCCCTGACGGATTTCATCTTCTGAAAGTTCACCGGTCTCGAAATATTTCTCCATAAGGGTATCATCGTATTCAGCCGCCCTGTCGATGAGAGCCTGACGAAGCTCATCTGCCTGGTCTTTCAGTTCAGCAGGGATTTCGAGATCCTGACGTGTGCCGTTCTCATCGGTGAAATGATAGTACTTCATTGTGAGGACATCCACGAAGCCGTCAAAGGCAGGACCAACGTTCACAGGGAACTGGATGATAACAGGCTTATTGCCGAAAGCCTCTTTCATTGATTCCAGAGTGCCTTCCCAGTTGGCCTTTTCGCCGTCGAGCTGGTTAACTGCAACTATGAGAGGAATATCATATTCGCGGGCAAAGCGTCTGAAAATCTGTGTTCCGACTTCAACTCCCTGCTGGGCATTGATCAGGAGAACACCAGTATCGCATACCTTGAATGCGGACACTGCGCCACCGATGAAGTCATCACCGCCCGGAGTATCTATGATGTTGAATTTTGTGTCCATAAACTCTGCATAGAGCGGAGTAGCATAGATTGATCTCTGGTTGATCTGTTCTATTTCAGCATTGTCTGAAACAGTGTTTTTTGCTTCAACCGTACCCCTTCTGTCTATGACTTTGCCTTCATAAAGCATAGCTTCAGATAATGTGGTCTTTCCGGACTTGGTACTGCCGAGGATGACCACATTGCGAATGTTTTGAGTTGAATAAGCTCTCATCTGTTCTAGTATTATTGTGTTTATAATTATGTTATTGTTTTGTATCGCATTGGACACATCCTCGCAAATCTAATAATTTAATAATTGAATAGCAATAGTTAAGGGTGTTTTTACACACCCTCTCCATATATGCCGGTCCATCCGTTGCAAATCAGTGAACGGGCAAGTTCTTTGCCGTCCATTCCGAAATTGTCCATCATCAGCCTGTTCATCCTCCACGGCCAGGCACCAGCCTTGATACAAGTCCATACAAAGGAAACCTTCTTCTTCTGTCGCCCCGACTCGCATAAAAGCAAGCAAATCTTTTCAAATTTTTCCATCTCTCTCATAAGTTTTCATAATAAAAATAATCAACGCTTGCGAAATTGTGACAAATTCTTTGTACAAACAAGAAATTCTTGCACTTTGGGACGAATGAATGTGATTTTATATCTTTTTTAACAACAAATCTTTTTTTTGTAATTTTGCAGACAATATGAATAAATGCATAAGTTTGAAAAACCATATGTTTGAGAATATGGTTGAGGCTGGGTGCGATGAAGCCGGCAGGGGGCCTCTGGCCGGTCCGGTCTTCGCTGCTGCCGTGATTCTTCCGGATGATTTCCATCATCCTCTACTGAATGACTCCAAACAGATGACGGAAAAATCGAGGGATATCCTGCGCGAAGTCATTTGCAAGGAGGCGGTAAGTTGGGCTGTGGAGCAGGTGGACGCTGAGGAAATTGATCAGGTAAACATTCTGAATGCATCCATCCTGGGTATGCAGAGGGCAGTCAGAAGGCTGACTCTCAGGCCGGAACATCTTTTGATTGACGGGAACAGGTTCAAACCCTTCGACAATTTCAGATATACCTGTGTAGTCAAGGGTGATGCTACTTTTGCTCCGATTGCGGCTGCTTCAGTTCTTGCCAAGACGTTCAGGGATGAGTATATGCGCAGGATTGCAACGGAATATCCTTGCTATGGCTGGGAGAGAAATATGGGTTATCCTACAAGGGAACACATCGATGCTATAAAGCGGTTCGGATATACTCCATATCACCGGAAAAGTTTTCATCCAAAGGAATTGGAGCCGACATTGTTTTGATAACAGTTTATATTTTAAATATGAAAAAGATAATTTGTGTATTGGCTGCTCTGGCCGTTTTTGCCGGAAGCCTAAGGGCGGATGAAGGAATGTGGATGCTTCCTCTTCTGAAAGAACTCAACTCTGATGTGATGAAACAACTCGGGTGCAGGTTGACTCCGGAGCAAATCTATAGCATCAACAATTCCTCTCTCAAGGATGCCATAGTACAGTTCGGTGGCGGTTGTACCGGTGAAATCATTTCATCAGAAGGTCTTCTTGTGACCAACCATCATTGCGGATACGGCAGCATTCAGAAACTCAGCAGCGTGGAACACGACTATCTCAATGACGGCTACTGGGCAATGAGCCGCAGCGAGGAACTGCCTTGCAAGGGATTGACTGTCACTTTCCTTGAAAATATGGTGGATGTGACAGAGATTATGGATAAGGCAGAACGGAAGGCCCGCAAGAAGTTTGCAGGGGAGGAAGATGTGGAAGCCAAGGTTGACAAGGCCGTAGAAGAGGCTCTGGAGGTTGTCAAGAAGCAGCTGGAAAATGATTATCCTCATTGTGAGGTTGACTTGACTCCATATTATAATATGAATGTCTTCTATCTTCTCGTAACCAAGACTTACAAGGATATTCGTTTCGTGGGAGCTCCGCCTTCATCAATCGGCAAGTTCGGAGCCGATACCGACAACTGGATGTGGCCGCGCCATACGGGAGACTTTTCTATGTTCCGTGTCTATGCAGACAAGGACAACAATCCGGCAGACTATTCTCCGGAAAATGTTCCTCTTTCTCCGAAAAACCATTTGCAAATATCTTTGAAAGGCATTAAGGAGGGTGATTATACTATGATTATGGGTTATCCTGGCAGGACTACCCGTTTCCAGACTTCCCCGGAGCTGGAGTTCCAGATTGAGCAGAATGACATTCGTATCGCTGCCCGCACGGTGCGTCAGGATGTGATGCTGGAGCAGATGCTTGCTGATGCGAAGGTGAAGATTCAGTATGCAAGCAAGTATTCAGGTTCGTCCAACGGCTGGAAGAAGTGGCAGGGAATGAAACTTGCTTTCGACAAACTTGACATCATAGAAAGGGCTCGTGAGGAAGAGGCTGCCTTTGCAGAATGGGTTGGCAAGAAGAGCAAGAGGCAGGAAGAATACGGCAAGGTTCTGGAAGATCTTTCAGAAGGAGTACGGGGTTTCAGGAAGGAAATGCTTTCATATACTCTTGCTACAGAATCTGTTGGAAGAATTGAGCTGGTTGGCTTTGCTGCAATGTTGAAAAACGAGTTCGGCAAGAACCTCAAGACCGGAAACGACACCTTGGCTTCACTTGAGGCTGCTCTTGAGGCCATTTCTCCTTTGTATGATGATTATAGTCAGACAGTTGACCGCAATGAGGCAAAGGCCCTGCTGAAATTCTACAGGGAAAATGCATCCGCAGAGGATTATCTTCAAGGTCTGGGTGAGGATTTCGAGCAGATGGATATTGATTCCTATGTTGATGGAATATTTGAAAATACTGTATTTTCAAGCAGGGAAGCCCTTGGCAAAGCTATAGCTGAAAAGGGTGTGGGAGTGTTTGATGACCAGGCGGCAAATCTGTCCAAGTCAGTTTATAATATAATATACAAGTATGTGGGTACCATCAGGAGTGCATCTTCTGCCCTTGCAAATGCAAGACAACTCTACACGAAAGGGCTTCTGCAGTGGAAGAAGGGACAGGCAATGTATCCTGATGCGAATTTCACTATGAGACTGACTTACGGTACAGTACGAGGATATTCTCCAAAGGATGCCGTTATGTACAGATATTATACTACCTTGGATGGAGTGATGGAGAAAGAAGACCCTGACAATTGGGAGTTTGTCGTTCCGGCAAAACTCAAGCAGTTGTGGCAGGACGAGGACTTCGGAGAATATGCTATGGACAACGGAAAGATGCCGGTGGCATTCCTGAGCAACAATGACATCACTGGAGGAAACTCCGGAAGTCCGATTATGAATGCAGACGGCCAGCTTATTGGCCTTGCTTTTGATGGTAACTGGGAGTCGATGAGCAGCGATGTGATGTTTGAACCGGATTTGCAGAGGTGTATCAATGTGGATATCCGTTATGTTCTCTTCATCGTGGATAAGTTCGGTGGCGCCCGTCACCTTATAGATGAAATGGATATTGTTAAGTAATATGAAAACAAACGAAGTAAATAAATGGCTCCTGGAGGTCCAGCATCCGGCAAAGGGAGATAAGAGCGTGGTGGAACTCGGGATGGTGGATAGCATAGAAATACAGGACAATAAGGTCACCGTTACATTGGCCTTCGCCAAACACCGCGATCCTCTTGCCGAGTATCTGATTGGAAGCACCAGGGCAGCCGTCATACGAAATGCGCCGGAAGGAACCCAGGTGGAAGTCAAGACAGTGGTCAAAGAGGAAGCTCCTAAAAAGAAGCCGGGTCTGGACCTTGGCTTGGAGGAACTTTCTAATGTCGGACATATAATAGGTATAGCCTCAGGCAAGGGAGGAGTTGGGAAATCCACGGTAGCAGTCAATCTTGCAGTCGCCCTTGCTAGATTGGGCTATAAGGTTGGACTTGCTGATGCAGATGTCTATGGTCCATCGGTTCCTAAGATGACCGCTACGGAAGGAATGGTGCCGGAGGCCTTCCAGGAAGGAGAGAAGGAGGTAATCGTTCCTCTGGAGAAATACGGAGTGAAGTGGATGTCCATCGGGTATTTCGCATCACCTGAGCAGGCCCTTATATGGAGGGGACCTATGGCTTGCAATGCCTTGAAACAGATGTTGTTGCAGGTTCGTTGGGGAGAACTGGACTTTCTCTTGATAGATATGCCTCCGGGAACAGGAGATATCCATATCAGCCTTGTGCACGACATCCCTTTGGATGGAGCTCTGATAGTGTCCACTCCGCAGGATGTGGCCTTGGCCGATGTCGAGAAGGGTGTCAATATGTTCCGCAACAAAAATGTAAACAAACCTATTTTCGGTTTGGTTGAAAATATGGCCTGGTTTACTCCGGAAGAATTGCCTGACCATAAATATTATATATTCGGTCAGGGTGGAGGAGAGAAGATGGCCGCCAAGTACGGCATTGAACTTCTCGGACAGATACCTATTGTCCAGAGTATCCGCGAAGGTGGAGACAGCGGAGAACCTGCCGCCTTGTCAAGCCGCCCTGACGGAGTGGCCTTTCTGGAACTGGCACAGAAGTTAGTCGCCTCAGTCTAGCCCCATTTTTTCTTTCATACTGCGCAGCAGATCGAAAGCTTGCAAAGGCGTGATATTGTTGAGGTCTGCTGCCTCCAGTTCTTCTTTCAAAGATGACAGAAGAGGGTCTTCAAGCTGGAAGAATGACAGTTGGAGAGCCCCATCGCTTTCCACTCTGCCCTGCCTAATGTTGTGAGGCTTTATCAGAGACGGTTTCTTAGGGGAATCAGCATCTCCCTTCTCCAGGCGTTCCAGTGTCTTTTGTGCGGAATCTATCACCTGGTGAGGCATTCCAGCCATTCTGGCCACGTGAATACCGAAGCTGTGTGCCACTCCACCTTCCATCAGCTTGCGCAGGAAGATGACCTTCTTGCCCACCTCCTTGACTGCGATGTGGAAATTGTGGACTCTCGGGTATATGGTCTCAAGGTCGTTGAGCTCGTGGTAATGAGTTGCGAAAAGAGTTTTTGCACCCTTGCCATATTCGTGGATATACTCAACTATGGCTCTTGCAATGGACATTCCGTCATATGTGGAGGTTCCTCTTCCAATCTCATCCAGAAGCACCAGAGACCTTTCTGAAAGATTATGCAGAATCATCGATGTCTCCAGCATCTCGACCATAAAGGTTGATTCTCCGCGGGAGATGTTGTCTGATGCTCCGACACGGGTGAATATCTTGTCACAGTAGCCGATTTCTGCCTCATCCGCAGGCACGAAGCAACCAATCTGGGCAAGCAGGACTATCAGGGCAGTCTGCCTGAGCAAGGCTGACTTACCGGCCATATTCGGACCTGTCAGAATGATGATTTGCTGTGTATGCGAGTCAAGCAATATGTCATTCGGAACATATTCCTCTCCAGGATTCATCATCGTCTCAATGACTGGGTGTCGTCCTGCCCGGATACGGATAGCCTTTCCGTCATTGACTACCGGTCTGCAGTAGCGGTTACTCAATGCAAGGTCGGCAAATCCGGCAAGCACATCCAGGCGAGCAATTATGCGACAGTTTTTCTGGATGGATGAAATATTCTTGCGGATAGTCTCAACAAGTTCAGCATATATCTGTGACTCAAGCACATAGATTCTCTCTTCCGCCCCAAGTATCTTCTGCTCATATTCCTTGAGTTCTTCTGTAATGTACCTTTCAGCATTTACCAGAGTCTGTTTTCTTATCCATTCTTCCGGGACCTGGTCCCTGTAGGTATTGCGAACTTCGAGATAATAGCCGAAAACGGAATTGAAACCGATTTTCAGAGAGGATATTCCGGTTCTTTCAATTTCTCTCTGTTGTATTCCCAGCAAATAATCCTTGCCGTGGCGGGCAATGTCCCTCAGTTCATCAAGTTCTGCGGATACCCCTTTTGCGATGACATCTCCTTTCCCTACTGCCGCTGCCGTATCCGGGTGCATCGTCCTTCCAAGATATTCCAGAAGTTGGCTGCAGTCGCTCATCTGGCCTATCATCTCGTCCAGCGGCCTGACCCCTTTGTCAAGACAGATGGAGGAAATGGTTCCGCTCTGAGACAGACCGCGGCGCAGCTGCATCACTTCTCGCGGCATTATCTTTCCAGCAGCAGCCCTTGAAATGATCCTTTCCAAGTCTCCAATTTCCGATATCGACTGCTGAAGCGCTTTCAGTTCATCCGTATTTTTTGTGAAATGCTCCACAACATCGTACCTGTTGTTTAGTTCATCCAGGTCCATTACCGGCATTGCAAGATAGCTTCTCAGAAGACGGGCTCCCATTGGAGAAGAACATCTGTCAATGACATCCACAAGGCATACCCCGTCCTTGCCTGAAGCAGAAGCGAAGATTTCCAGATTGCGGAAGGTGAAACGGTCCATCCACACAAATGAACTTTCATCAATTCTGGATATTGAACAAATATTCCCAAGACCGCTGTGCTGGGTGTGTTCCAGGTAGAATAGAAGTGCTCCGGCGGCTGTGACTCCGAGAGGGAAACTGTCTATGGCAAATCCTTTCAGCGAGTCAACTCCGAGCTGTTTCTTGAGTTTTTCCACGGAATTGTCATATACAAAGGCCCATTCATCCATTGTGGAGATGTACCACTTGTCTCCGAATTTTTCCTTGACGCTTCTTTCGTACCCCCTCTCAACCAGCAATTCTTTTGGAGAGAAGGATCCAAGCAAGGTTGCAACATAGTCGAGACTGCCTTCCGCCACCTGAAAAGTGCCAGTTGAGACATCCAGAAAGGCTACTCCGCACTTGTCCTTGTGGAAGGCAAGTCCGGCGAGGAAATTGTTCTCCTTCTGCTCCAGGAGCTGTTCGTTGAAAGCTATGCCTGGGGTAACGAGTTCTGTTATACCTCTCTTGACTATCTTTTTCGTAAGTTTTGGATCTTCCAGCTGGTCGCATACGGCAACCTTATAGCCAGCCCTTACAAGCCTTGGAAGGTAGGTTTCAAGAGAATGATAAGGGAATCCGGCCATAGGAATTGCGTCCGGTGCGGCATTTGACCGCTTTGTAAGCACTATCCCAAGAACTTTGCTTGCGGTCAAGGCATCATCTCCATATGTTTCGTAGAAATCACCGCATCTGAACAGTAGCAATGCCTCAGGGTGTTCCGCCTTCACGGCAAAGAACTGTTTCATCATAGGTGTTTCGGTGGGTTTCTTTTCCGCCATATATATCAATGTTATTTCAAAATTCAGAAGATGTAGAAATCCTGCATTGCAGGCAGGCAAATTTAGGAAATTTCATCGCATTCCTGTAATAGTCCTGATAATTTTTGTATATTTACGCAGTCCCGAGATTGATGGGACGGGAGGATATATGAGAAAAATTGCATATCAGGCATTGCTCCTTCTGGGAGCAACCCTATCGGTCATTTCCTGTGGCCGGGACACAGGGCCGTCAATGACGGTGGTTGAATTCAACAAGGCGGTCACCCGGGGTGACTTTACGCTTGCCACCCAATTATGTGATACACTTTCAATGAAGAATTTCCTGGAGAGTTACCAGCAGGCGTGGAATACTATGGTTGCAGAAGACAGTTCTGTGGTGGAGATTGCCAAGAGCCTCGTCGAAGGCACTTTAATCCATATTGAAAGTGAAGAAAAATGTCCGGAAGGCCGTCAGGTCACCTATACCCTGGAAGCCGACGGAAGACGCAAATCCAGAACAGCCGTATTGAAGAAAGAGGAGGGAGAATGGAAGATAATACGCATTACAGACACGAAATAGGGACCGCCGGAGAGGACATAGCCTGCAACTGGTTATCTAAAAGAGGACATATAATCCTGGAGCGCAACTACAGGTGGAGTCATCTTGAAATAGATATTATTTCGATTGATGCAGCTGGAATACATTTTGTAGAAGTCAAAACCCGCAAGAGCGGAATCCAGGCTCCTCCGCAGGATAATGTGGATTGGCGCAAGCAAGCCAGAATAGCCAAGGCGGCTTCTATGTATTTAAAGTCCGGAAGGGGCAGGGAAATAGCGGGTAGAGAATGTTTCTTCGATGTCTTTACGGTTATATTTTCAGCCTCCGGGACTTATGAAACCGAATGGTTCCCTCAAGCATATTTGCCAATATTTTATTGAAACAGACACATAACCACATATGGCAACAGACAATCGATATTGCGTGATAATGGCCGGTGGTGCCGGCACCAGATTCTGGCCCTTGAGCCGGAATGAGAAACCGAAGCAGTTTCTAGATGTATCAGATACCGGAAAATCTTTCATTCGTCAGACATATGAAAGATTCCGTAACATAGTCCCGGAAGAGAATATCCTGATTGTCACTTCAGAAAAATATAGAGGCTTGCTTCTTCAGCAGATCCCTCAGTTTGATGAAAGGAACATTCTCCTGGAACCATATAGCAGAAACACGGCTCCTTGCATCGCATATGCCACTTACACACTTCTAAAACGGAACCCTCTTGCAAGGGTGGTCGTAACACCTTCTGACCATATGATTGCAGACGAGGAAGCCTTCCGCAAGTCCATTCTGGATGCCTTTGAATACATTGAGCAGAATGATGTGCTTATGACACTGGGAGTCCTTCCTACACGTCCGGACACCAATTACGGTTACATCCAAGCCTGTGGCGGCAAGGATGTATATACGAAGAACGAACCTATGCCGGTGAAGACTTTTACTGAAAAACCGGACAGGAATCTTGCACAGGTATTCATCGGGACAGGAGAATTCTTCTGGAATTCCGGCATCTTTATCTGGAGGGCAGAAACCATAAGGCACGAAATGGAAAAATATCTTCCTGAAGTTACTGGCCTGTTCGACGGTTGGGAAAGGGCTCTCGGGACCAAGATTGAGCCCGACTTCGTTGCCAGGGCATATACTGACTGCCTGAACATTTCCATTGATTACGGGGTTATGGAAAAGACCGACAGGGCGTGGATTTATCCGGCAAAGTTCGGATGGACAGATATCGGTACCTGGGAGTCTCTCTACAATTACATTCCTTCAAAGGATGAAGATGGCAATGCGGTCAATGTTGACAACACCCTGTTCAGTGGAGCCAAGGACCTGCTGGTGATATCCCCTGACAGTGGAAAACTGATAGCTGTCAAGGGATTGGAAAATTATATGATAGTCGATACTGAAGATGTCCTGATTATCTGTCCAAAGGATGACAAGCAGTTCAAGGATTTCATTTCCGGGATTGCGATGCCTCGTTACGAGAAATATAGATAATCCCACCGCAAGAAAGCAGTATCAACAGAATCAGAACAATGGAGCTTGCCCGTGAAACGGCGGCTCCTGTTTTGTATGATTCAGGTTCGAACCTCATTATGATTTTGCCTTCTCCCGCCGGAATGCGTGCGGCCCTGAGAATCCAGTCTGCCCTGAATAGTTCCAGTTCAACCTTTTCCCCATCGCTTCCGAGCGGCTCTACCCACGCCTTCCATCCTTTAGGATAATATACTTCGCTGAAGACAGCTACCCTGTCACAAGGTGTTGAATATGAATAAATAAGCTGGTTGGGAGCATAACTTTCCAGATATATTTCTCCCTCCTTTTCCATCCCTTCATCCGCAGGGAGCATATCTGATGTCACTTCCGCTCCCGCCTTGTCCAGGACGGCTTGAGTGGACGGGTCTACTACTTCGAGCAGGGCTATTTCCTCGTCGGCATTGCCGGCTACAACCCAATCGTTCACCCACCAGCAGTTACCCATCGCCCATTGGTTCACCACCGGCGGATAGTCTCCCGCAAGGATGATGTAACGGGTGTTGAGCATTGAGACTGCCTTCAGGAATGGCAGGTTGTCAGATACATCTCCAATTGTTTCAGATTCTCCGACCACATCATAGATTTGCCTGATTTCTCCTTGCAGGAACCTGTCGATGAGGTCTTGGTAGCGCTGGAGTTTGACAGGACTGTATCCTCCGATACATTTATGGTGATAGCTCTGGATGGCATCGTTGAATGTATTGGTGCTGATGTCCAGAACTCTGAATGAAGGGTCTGTATCTTCGTGTATCATCTTGTCCACTTCGCGAGGATTATATACTGCTGCGAAGTCCCTCTTTGTGACGAAATGATCCCCGTTGAGGTATCGTTTGTCCACTGAAAAGAGGTCTGCCCAAACCAGGACTGCAATGCAGAAAGCGACGATGACTGAACGGTTCCTGCTTTCTTTTTTAGATAGGAAACTCCAGAGAATCAGGGCGAAAGCGCCACTTATCAATAGGAATGAACGAATGGCGTCCTTGACAAGAAGCCCCCTTCTGTCTTCTGCAAGCGCATCTGCAAGGATGTCCGGCATAGCAGAATCACCACTGCTTGTGAATGAGCCGGCGATGCCAGGGAAGATTGCACAAACAAGGCAGAAGCCTGCTGTCACTCCGTAGGCAATCCACCCTGCACGCGCGAGGCGCTTTTTGTCATATTGCCCTTTGAGTATGTGGTCCAGAACGAGAAAACCCAGCATCGGAACTGTAACCTGAAGGATGGTGAGGGCCATTGAAACCGTCCTGAATTTGTTGTAGAACGGAGCATAGTCGAACCACAATTTGGTAAACCACATAAAATGATTTCCCCAGGACAGCAGAATAGCTATCAGTGTTGCAGCGGCAAGCCACCATTTTTCCCTGCCACGGCACAGCATGAGGCCGAGGACAAAGAGGAAGATGGAAATGGCTCCAAGATACATCGGGCCTGCCGTGAATGGTTGAGGACCCCAGTAGAGAGGAAGGGCCTTCATCGTGGACTTGAGATTGGGCTGTCCGGCACTTTTGAGCAGATTTCCTGTATTGGAATCAAGAGGAAGTGGCCCTGCGGAAGAGCCTCCGTTGAAGTTCGGAATCAACAGATTGGGCATCTCGTTGATGCCGTAGGACCAGGCTGTGGCATAGTCCAGGTCCAGTCCCTTGGAATTGTGTGAGTCCTTGTCGCTGCTCAGTTCGCTGCCGCCCCTCATTGTATAAGGAGTGTATTCGTATGTAGGGATGAGTTTGTTGGCATTTGTCGCAATGCCTATACATCCAATCACAAGCAGCAGCAGGGATGCCACGAAGAAATTTCTATAAACTGTCTTCTCCCTTTTTTCTGTGCACAGGCTGATGAAGAGTCCTATGGCATAGCAGAAGATGACAATTGCAAGGTAATATGTAATCTGGATATGGTTGGCCTTGATTTGCATACTGAGAGCAAGTGCAAAAAGGACAGATCCGAGTATGGTTTTTGGGAGCCATTTTTTTGCATTATCCTGTTTCAAAGCTGAATTGTATGTAAAAATCAGGGCTGCCATAACCCACGGGAAATAGGCGATGGCCTGCATCTTGGTATTGTGTCCAACCTGGATAATCTGCATATTATATGAGCAGAAAGCCACTGCAATGGCTCCTGCCACTGCTATGGCAGGACTTACTCCGAGGCTAAGCATAAGCAGGAAGGCTCCCAGGAGAGCTATGAAAATATAACTTGCCGGTCGTCTTCCAGTTAGAAGAAAATCATATATTGTCCTGGTCCAGTCTCCTTTGAAATCATCTATTACTGCCGTCGTAGGCATTCCGGAGAACATAGAGCCGGTCCAGGCGGTAGGGTCGTCCGGATGGGCTTCATTCCAGGCTACGGCTTCTGCTGCCATTCCTTTCCAGGAGGATATGTCGCTCTGATTGACTATCTTTCCTGTCAGAACCCAGGGGGTGAATGAATATGCTACAACCAGCAGAAGCAGAACTATGCCTGCATAGGTGAAGATTTTCTTTTTCATCATTTTTCTTTTGTAAGGCCTTCAAGCAGTGCGGCCATTTGTTTTGTCAATTCTTTTCGGGAATATTTTTCTATTCCGTGAGCCTTTGATTGCACTTTTCCTCCGTTGGACAGAAACTCATCCCAGGCAGCATCAAGGCAGGTTCTGATTTGGAGTTCTTCGTCCCAGTCGAAGACGACTCCAGCTGAGGTTTCGTCAAGAATCCGCGCCATTGCTCCATCTTTCTGGCCTATTCCCAGAACAGGTCTTCCGGAGGCAAGGTATTCGAACAGTTTTCCGGGAAGCGTGGCTCTGTATTCCGGTTCTTTCCTGAGTGGAAGAATCAGAAGAGTAGCCCCCTTCTGTTCCCTTACTGCCTGAATATGAGGAATATAACCGCAATCTATAAGATTCTCGGAAAGTGAGGCATTCCGGATGGATTCAATGATTTGCTTATCCGTCTTTCCTGCAAGCCTTATCCTCAGACGGCTTTTGAAAAGGTCATCTTCCCGGCACTTGTCGCGGAGAACTTTCCACAAAGTCTCCGGGTTACCGTCTGCTGCGAAAAGGCCGGTATGGGTTATGTTGAAGTACCCGTCCTCCCTGGCATCAACGTCAAAGTCGCACGGATCAAAGCCATTGGTTATCAGTGCGACATCCGTAGATGTCATCTGCCTGAATTCTTCCTGGACAAGAGGGGACACGGCAACTACCACTGAGGCATTGTCAAGCACCTTCTTTTCCAGTTTCCTATGCCTTGCCTGAGAGAATCCGTTAAGGCCCAAATGCTTGAAATAGAACATCTTGGTCCACGGATCCCGGAAGTCGGCAACCCACGGAAGCCCTGTTCTGCGAGCAAGCTTCAGGGCTATCAGGTGCATCGAATGTGGAGGTCCTGTACTTACGATTACATCGACGGGATGCTCTTTCAGATATTTTTCCAGAAAACGAACCGACGGCCCTATCCAGGTACACCTCGGGTCGGGGATGAACAGATTGCCCCTTATCCACATAGAAACCTTCTGGATGAAGGTTTTCTTTTGTGAGTTGATGGGGTTGACTTCTCCGCTTGCCGTCTTTGATTTCTTGCCTAGGGAAATGAGGGAACGGTAGATGTTATATGGCTCAACTATTTTTCTTTTAACCACTTCCACCTCTGGCGGAATCTCTCCGGAAAGTGATTCGTCGGTGGTTATGGCTTCAGGATTAAGCGGAGTGTATATGACGGGCTGCCAGCCTTCGGAGGGAAGATATTTGGAGAATTTTACCCATCTCTGCACACCGGACCCCCCTGTGGGAGGCCAGTAATAAGAAATTATGAGAACTCGCCTTGTCATATCTATTCGAAAGTTACGACTGTTACTCCTGCTCCTCCGAATTGGATGTGCTCATCCTTTGCAGATTCCACTCCAGGCATAGTCCTGAGCAGTTTCTGGATTTCTTCCCTGAGGACTCCTGTCCCTTTGCCGTGAATGATTCTGACGCTCCGGATGTTGAGCATTATGGCATCATCCACATATCTTGTAACTTTTTCAAGCGCATCTGCGAGCCTTTCTCCACGTATGTCCAGTTCCGTGCTGAAATTGAGTTTGCGTTCTGTGATGGAGGAGTCTATCTTCATCGTGGTTGCAGGCTTTGCCGTCTCCTTGACAGCTGCCTTATACTCATTTGCAGTAATTCTTTCCACCTTGGACGGGTCCATCTTGCTGCTGATGTTCCCGATAGCCACGACAACCACTTTTGCTGACACCTTTGTAACTTCTCCTACCATTCCGTTTTCCTTGATGCGGACCTTCTCGCCCACTTTCAAAGGCGCGCTTCTGAAGGCGGCCTCCCTTTCCTGCCTCTCCTGCTCTTGCCTCTGCTCTTCCTTCTCCCTTTCATCCAGACGTTCACTCTTTCTTTGCTTCCTCCTCTGGTTCCGTTGGTCCATCTGGCGTATTTTCTTCTCGATGTAGTCTTCCTTTTCCCTCTGCTCCTGCTCTTTCCTGGCAGTGAGGGCAGCCACGAAATCCTGAAGTCCCTTGCGGGCCTCCTGGGTGGTTTCTTTCTCAGCCTGGGATTCGCGGATTGTCTTTATAGTGCTTTCCACCTGCCTGTTGGCCTTCCTGACAATTTCTTCCGCCTCCTTCCTTGCAGCATCCAGAATCTCTTTACGCAACTTCTGAATATCCTGAAGTTCAGTAAGATATCTCTCTGTAATGGACTCCAGAGTCTTGTCTGTGTGGCGTATTCTTTCCAACCTCTCATCCAGAGCCCTTCTGTTGCGGGCAATCTTCCTGAGGTTTCTTT
This sequence comes from uncultured Bacteroidales bacterium, assembly GCA_945870315.1. Taxonomy (GTDB): domain Bacteria; phylum Bacteroidota; class Bacteroidia; order Bacteroidales; family UBA932; genus Cryptobacteroides. Next base: position 11,094 of record CAMBRR010000020.1, on the reverse strand, counting down.
CTATTCCCACGAATTCTTCCCCGGCCCTTGCTTCGGCATCCTTGATTATGGCTTCCGGCAGGCCCATCTTTTTTGCCAGTTCAAAGGCGAAGGAATTGCCCGGCAGCCCTATCTCAAGTTTGAAAAGCGGCGCTATGTTCTTGACATCGAACATCATTGCTCCATTGATTACTCCTGTGTCTGATGCCGCATAGAGTTTGAGATTGGTATAGTGGGTGGTAATTACTCCATAGGTTCCTCTTTTATCTATTTCGCTTAGAATAGCTTCTGCAATGGCTCCGCCTGCTGCCGGTTCAGTACCGCTTCCGAATTCGTCTATCAGCACGAGTGTCCTGGAGTCTGCCTTCTGAAGCATCTGATTCATGTCGGAAAGGAAGGAACTATATGTACTGAGGTCATTTTCAATGGACTGGTCATCGCCTATGTTCACCATTATCCTGTCGAAAACCACCATTTCGGAACTTTCCGAGGTCGGAATCAGCATACCCCATTGGAACATATATTGAAGAAGGCCGACTGTCTTCAGGCAAACTGACTTTCCTCCTGCGTTTGGACCGGAGATGAGCAATATGTGTTTTTGAGGAGTGAGGGTTATGGTAAGTGGTATGATTTCCTTCTTTTCTTTCTTGAGTGCGCGCTCCAGAAGTGGGTGACGCGCCTTTCTGATGTTCATTTCACCATTCTCGGCGATTATCGGCATACCCGCGATGAAATCCAGGGCTGTCTGCGCCTTGGCCATAATGAAGTCAATCTCTCCGAGGTATTTCGCCCCTGTAAGCAGGTCTGGAATGTAAGGCCTCAGGAAATCGGTGAATTCCAATAATATACGAAGTATTTCCCTCTGCTCGGAAAAACGTAGTTCCTTGATTCTGTTATCCAATTCCACGATTTCAGCAGGCTCTATGAAGGATGTCTTTCCCGATGCGGATTCGTCGTAGATATACCCGTTGATTTTCTTTTTGTTGGCGGCAGATACCGGGATGAGCATCTTTCCATCCCTTACAGAAACGGATGCGTCACTGTCAACGATACCTTCTTCCTGGGCTTTTTTAAGAATAGCAGACATCCTTCTGGAAATGGTTCCTTCGGTTTCTCTGAGGCTTTTCCGGATTGAGTACAACTCATCGGAGGCAGTGTCCTTCACTTCGCCATACCTGTCCACAATGGATTCTATCCTCCTGAGGACATTCGGAAAACCGATAATCGGAGCGCTCATTCTCTTTAGGTTTGGATATACCCCGTCTTTGACCTCCTCGAAGAAGGCGGTAACTTTGTGCAGAGTTTCGAGCATCGTCTTGAGTTTCCGGAGGGATATCAGATCGATGGCGGCTGAACTTTTTTCCAATGGAACGAGGAAATCGATGCAATCGATGAACCCTCCGCATGGGAAGCTTTCCTCGAACATCATTATAAGCCTCATTTCGTCTGTCAGCAGCAGCCTTTTCCTGATTTTGGCAGCATCTGTGCAGAACTCTTCAGTCGCAACCCTCTCGGATGCATATGCAGTGGAGCATTTGTCAGAAATGATGCTCCTTATCTTGTCGAATCCTAATTTTTGCTCTACTTTGGAATCAATCATCACTCAATCAATGACTTTCAAACGATGAATTCAGCAGCAGCTTCAGTTCGTTGATATTTTTTATCCGTGTCACCTGACCTGCTTTGACGAACGATATGTTACCCGTTTCCTCGGATACAACCACCACATCCGCATCGGTTTCCTCGCTTATTCCGATTGCAGCCTTGTGTCTCATTCCGAAACTGGCCGGGATGTTTGTCTTCTCAGTGATGGGGAGTGTACAGCGGGCCGCTGCGATGCGTCCGGAGGAAATCACCACAGCTCCGTCGTGCAAGGGTGAATTCTTGAAGAACAGGTTCATCAGCAGCCTCCTGTGAATGGCGGCATCAACCTTGTCTCCGGTGCCAATTATTTCGGTCAGAGGATTGCTCTGCTCTATGACAATCAGCGCTCCGGTCTTGTCTTCAGACATCCTGCGGCAAGCCTCCGTCACCTCGTTCACCGCCTCTGTCCCCATACTCTTGGCTTTTTTCCCGAAAAGTTTGTCTGCGATTGCCTTTCCCCTCGTGCTTTCCATATAGCGGTTGCCCAGACGGATGAGAAAACGCCTGATTTCCGGCTGGAAAATCACAATCAGTGCGAGCACTCCCACATCCAGTACCATATCCATTATGGCAGTCATCAGCCTCATATTGAACGCAGACACCAATACCCTTATTATAAATAGGGAAATGATGGCGATGAATATGCTGATGGCCGACGACCCCCTGATCCATCTGAATACGATGAATATGAGGGTTGCCAGAAGCAATATGTCGAGAATGTCAGCGAGTGACAATCTTAAAAATCCGAAGAGTGCAAGTAACATAGGCTGCAAAGATAGAAATAAAAAATTTCATCTAAATCATTGAAAATAAAAATATTAATCGTATATTTGCAGCCCGCTAAAAGTGTGTAGCGGAGTTAATATATTTATAATCAATTAATTAAACAAACCAATGCCTGGATTAATTGGAAAGAAAATCGGAATGATTTCCGTTTTCGGTGCTGATGGAAAAAATATTCCATGCACCGTTATTGAGGCTGGTCCGTGTGTAGTTACGCAGATTCGTACAGTAGAAAAAGACGGTTACGCCGCTGTACAGCTTGCCTATGACGAAGTGTCTGAGAAGCACACCAGCAAGGCTCTGAAGGGCCATTTTGAAAAGGCAGGAACCACACCTAAACGCAAGTTGGTAGAGTTCAAGAACTTTGACACCGACAGCGTGAAACTTGGTGATGTGCTCACAATCAATGATCTCGCTCTTGACCTTGGAGAAGGCAAGACAGATTACCTCGATGTAGTGGGAACATCTAAGGGTAAAGGTTTCCAGGGCGTTGTTAAACGTCACGGTTTTGCAGGAGTAGGTGGAACAACCCACGGTCAGCACAACCGCCTTCGTCACCCTGGTTCCCTCGGTGCATCTTCTTGGCCTTCACGCGTGTTCAGAGGAATGCGTATGGCCGGTCAGATGGGTAACGAGCGCGTAAAGGTTACCAACCTCGAGGTAGTTAAGCTCATTCCTGAGCACAACCTCATCGTTTTGAAGGGCTCTGTACCTGGAGCCAAAGGTTCTTATGTAATTGTGGAGGACTAAAGTATGGAATTGTCTGTTTACAAAATTGACGGATCAGAGTCCGGAAAGAAGGTAGTCCTCAACGAGGAAATCTTCGGCATTACGCCAAATGACCACGCCATCTACCTCGATGTAAAGCAGTATCTTGCAAATCAGCGTCAGGGAACTGCAAAGACCAAAGACCGCAGCGAGGTGGCTTACAGCACCAAGAAGCTCATTCGCCAGAAAGGTTCAGGCGGTGCTCGTCACGGCTCTCTCAAGGCCGGTATCTATGTTGGTGGTGGTAACGTGTTCGGTCCTAAACCGCGCAACTATCGCACAAAACTCAACAAGAAGCTCAAACAGCTTGCAAGATTCTCAGCTCTTTCTTACAAGGCACAGGAGAACGCAATCGTAATGGTTGAGCCTTTCGCTATGGAAGCTCCTAAGACTAAAGAGTTCCTTCAGATTCTTGCCAACATCAAGGCTGGCTCAAGAAAGGTGCTTTTCGTGCTTCCTGAGAATTCTTCTAATATTTACCTTTCATCACGTAACCTTCCTGAAGTAAAGGTTGTCACTGTGGACGAACTCAACACCTACACCATTATGAACTCTTGCTCAATGGTGCTCGTTGACGGTGTACAGGATATCCTCGCTTCAAGAATCAGACGCTAAAAAGATTGAGAAATGGGAATTTTAATTAAGCCAATAGTAACTGAGAAATTGACGGTTCAGGGCGAAAAGTTGAACCGTTACGGTTTCATTGTTGACCGCGAGGCCAACAAACTTCAGATTAAAGCTGCGGTAGAGCAGGCATACAATGTGACAGTAGCTAGTGTCAATACAGCCAACTATCACGGAAAGAGAAAAGCTCGCTACACCAAAGCCGGAATGCTCAAAGGACGCGCAAATCACTATAAGAAAGCTTATGTGACACTTGCCGGTGAAGATAAGATTGATTTTTACGCAAACATTTAAGGTAATAAGGCAATGGCAGTTAGAAAATTCAAACCGGTAACACCCGGACAGAGAAATAAGGTAATCAGTGCTTTTGACGACATTACCTGCAAGAAACCTGAGAAGTCCCTCCTTGAGCCTATCAAGAAGAGCGGTGGACGTAACAATCAGGGTAAGATGACAATGCGTTATATCGGTGGCGGTCACAAGAGAATGTACCGTATTATCGACTTCCTCCGCGACAAGGATGAGTGCACTGCAACCGTAATGACAATCGAGTACGATCCGAACCGTAGTGCTCGCATCGCTTTGGTAAAATATGAAGATGGTGAGAAGAGATACATCATCGCTCCTAACGGACTGAAAGTAGGACAGGTTATCGCATCCGGTTCAGGAATCGCTCCTGAGCTTGGAAACACTCTTCCTCTCGCAGAGATTCCGCTTGGAACTCTTATCCACAATATAGAGCTTCGCCCTGGACAGGGTGCCGCTATGGCTCGTTCAGCAGGAGCATTCGCTCAGCTGGCTGCCCGCGAAGGCAATCACGCAGTTCTCCGTCTCCCTTCAGGCGAGACCAGGATGGTGCTGACAAGCTGCCGCGCTACTGTGGGTACGGTTTCAAATCCTGACCACAACCTTGAGTCACACGGAAAGGCTGGACGCAGGAGATGGCTTGGTCGCAGACCTCGCAACCGTGGTGTTGTTATGAACCCGGTAGATCACCCGATGGGTGGTGGTGAAGGTCGTGCATCAGGAGGACATCCACGTTCACGCAAGGGTCTGCCAGCTAAGGGCTATAAGACTCGTAATCCGAAAGCGACTTCAAATAAGTTTATTGTTGAAAGAAGGAAAAAATAACGGAATAAATTAAGAGATTATGAGTCGTTCATTAAGAAAAGGTCCTTATATTCAGGAAGCCCTTGAAAAAAGAATTCTTGCTATGAATGAAGGTAGCATGAAGAAAGAGGTTGTCAAGACTTGGTCACGCGCAAGTATGATTTCTCCTGACTTTGTAGGTCACACCATTGCAGTTCATAATGGAAATAAATTTATTCCTGTTTATGTGACTGAGAATATGGTAGGACACAAACTTGGAGAGTTTGCTCCGACAAGAACTTTCAGAGGCCATTCGGGCAATCGTAAATAATTTAAAATGAAATTGTAATTATGGGAGCTCGTAAAAGACAAATGGCCGAGAGGCTTAAAGAGATAAAGAAGCAGACAGCTATCGCAAAGCTGAATGATGTACCTACATCACCTCGTAAAATGCGTATCGTCGCTGACATCATCAGGGGCGTTGAGGTGAACCGTGCACTTGATATTCTTAAATTTTCAAAGAAGCACGCTTCTATTTCACTGGAGAAGGTTCTCCGCAGTGCAATTGCAAACTGGGAAGCCAAGAATCCAGATCAGACAAGCGAACTGGACAACGGTAATGTCTATGTCAAGACTGTTATGGTTGACGAGGGACGCACACTCAAGAGAATCCGTCCTTGCCCTCAGGGCCGTGCCGGACGTATCCGCAAGCGTTCCAACCATATCACCGTCATCCTTGATGTGAAACCTGCTAAAGTGGAGGAATAAAAGATGGGACAGAAAACAAACCCTATTAGCAACAGAATCGGTATCACCCGTGGCTGGGACTCCAACTGGGTAGGTGGTAACTATGCAGAGAAGATTGCTGAAGATTACGAGATCAGGAAATATCTTTCCAGCCGTCTCGCAAAGGCATCTCTTTCCAAAATCGTGATTGAGAGGACTCTCAAACTCATCACTGTAACAATTCACGCTGCGAGACCGGGCGTAATCATCGGTAAAGGCGGTCAGGCTGTGGATCTGCTTAAGGAAGAGCTTAAGAAGGTGACCAAGAAGGATGTTCAGATCAACATCTTCGAGGTTAAGAAACCTGAGGTTGACGCTAACATCGTAGCTGATTCAATCGCTCGTCAGATTGAGGGCCGTGTTTCTTACCGTCGTGCCATCAAGATGGCCGTTGCAACTACTATGAGAGTAGGTGCAGAGGGTATCAAGGTTCAGATCAGTGGCCGTCTCGGCGGTGCTGAAATGGCAAGAAGCGAGATGTTCAAAGAGGGTCGTACTCCTCTCCACACTTTCCGTGCAGACATCGACTATGCACTTGCAGAGGCTCACACCAAAGTAGGTGTCCTTGGTATCAAGGTTTGGATTTGCAACGGTGAGGTTTACGGAAAGAAAGACCTCTCTCCGAATGCAGGTGTTGCAGCTCAGGCTCAGCAGCAGAACAGTGGCAACCGTGGTGGCCGTGGCGGCGATCGTCGTCGTGGTGGTCGTGGAGGCCGCGAGCGCAGGGAAAACAAATAGTTTTTCACAATATTTTATTAAGCGGAGGCAGAAATGTTCTCCGCTTTTTTGTTTTTATAATCCAAACTTTTTAAATTTGCCTTCGGTTTATTATTAATAGTTAGTAGTCAATCTGTTATATTGTTATAAATGTAAACCTAAATACAAATAAATTCATTACTATGAAGGCTATTTTAAGATTATCTGTTACTGTTTGCGCGTTTTTGCTTACAATTTCTACATATGCGCAGCTCCCTTCCGTAAAAGTTGAAAATCAAAAGGGTGAAGTAATCAGCACATCAACATTGCTTAGGGATGGCAAACCGATGATTATTTCTTTCTGGTCCTGCTCCTGCAAGAATTGCATTATGGAACTGGATGCCATCAATGAGAATCTTGAAGATTGGCTTGAAGAAGCTGATTTCAAAGTAGTGGCCGTTTCAACCGATGATGCAAGGCAGTTGTCCCGTGCAAGAGCCAAGGCTCAGGGACAAGGTTGGGATGATTTCGTTCAGATATATGACAAGAATCAGGACCTTTACCGTGGAATGAACGTAGTAACCACGCCGCAGGCTTTCGTGCTTGACGGAAAAGGCAAGATAGTTTATTCTCACACCGGCTATACTCCAGGAAGCGAAATTGAACTCTTTGAGGCTATCAAGAAGATAAATAAATAGATATTTCGATGTTGTTTTTTAGAAAATCCTTGCTCTCGGTTGTCCTGTTGACGGTCGGAGCGGTATGTGCTTTTGCAGACTCCGATAACGAAACTGAAGAAACAGGAAAATCCAAAAATTCAAAGGGATACCTCACGGGCAGTTTCGAGACCAATACCATCCTTTATCACGAGGACAAGAAGACTTCTGCAACTGTACCGGACAGTCATTTCGGTTCGAACAACTATCTCAAAGTCGATTACTATAACAATCGTTTTTCTATTGGACTTCAGATGGAGGCCTATGAACCTGTGCTTGTGGGTTATCCTACTGAACTTCAAAAAGTTGCGCTGACTAATTATTATGTGTCGTGGACGGATGACAGATTTTCCGTTACAGCAGGAACCTTCTATGAGCAGTTCGGCAGCGGTCTTCTTTTCAGAAGTTGGGAAGACAGGTCTCTGGGTTTGAACAATGCAGTGATGGGAGCCAGGGTTACATATGCTTTCCGTGATATCCTCTCCGTGAAGGCTCTCTGGGGCCTGCCTCGTTTCGGAATGTCTTTTTCAGATACTCAGGTAAGGGGCGCCGATTTGAGCCTTTCGCTTTCGAATGCAATAGGGATGAAAGCAGTCAGCCTCGCTCTTGAGGGTTCAGTACTGAACAGATATCAGGCGCTAGGGACCGACCAGTCGCTTGACGGATGCAAGAGCGGTACAACGGGATATTCTGCAAGATTGAACCTTGAAGCTTCCGGTTTCTTCTTCAAGGGAGAATATGTGGACGCAGGACAGAAATATTTCTACAATTTTGACTATGCCGGAGAAGGACAGATGTACTTCAAGAAAAGAGGCAACGCTCAGCTCATAGAGACAGGCTACAACGGCTACGGTCTTGGAGTAAGCCTTTCCCTTCGCCGTTTGGAATGGATGAGCAGCAAGATATTGAATGAGAGCACATCCACTGCCAATATGATTAACTATGTTCCGGCCCTGTGCACCCAATATACCTATGCCCTGACAACCCTTCACCCATATTCTGCCAGGACTGGTGATCTCAACTCCGGTTTCGTGAACAGCGGAGAGATGGGCGGACAGATTGACATCTATTATAAAATCAACAAGAAAGCAAAGATTCACGCCAATGCATCAGCCTACGAGACTATTGCAAAGGAAGGCACATTCAGGCCGGGCAAACTGCTTTTCAGTGACACCAGCATTGACTGGGAGATGAAATGGAACAAGAAATTCAAATCCATCCTTCTGGTTTCCCTGCAGGCTTACAATCCTTCATACGGTGCTGACAATGTTTTGTGGCAGCAGCACATCGTGGTCGCGGACCTGCTCTACAAGTGGACCAAGAAGATTTCCACCAGGTTGGAATTGCAGTATCTGAATACTTTCAAGAATCCTGTCAAGGCTGGGGACTACTATCTTTCAGGAGACGGAAAGGGGGACTGGATGGCTGCTTACCTTGAAGTCAACTTTGCTCCGGCCTGGAGCATATATGTCAGCGATATGTTTAACCACGGCGGCACTAAGGTCAACTATTACAACGGTGGAGTGGCTTATACAAAGTCCCGCACCAGAGTTGCCCTCAATTATGGCCGTTACAAGGCAGGCTACATCTGCTCCGGAGGAGTGTGCAGGCAGATTCCTGCCTATACCGGTCTAAATCTTACTGTAACTACTTCATTTTAAAGGAAATAATATATTTGATCATATAACTTGAGATGAGAAAGTCGAATCTTATTTTTATCCTTGCATCAGCAGCCCTGGCAGCTATATCCTGCGAAGGCCTTCAGGGAGAAGATGCTGATCCGGTTGAACCATTTGTTCTTTCAGTTGACAAGGCTACAATTGAAGCCAATGGCGACGACTTGGCCACTTTCACCATCAAGGATGCCAACGGTACCCTGCTTACATCCTTGCCTCTGAAGATGGTTATGGAGTCGCAAACCAAAACTTCACTTTCAATCCTGAGACAGAGCAGCCTACAGGGTCTTCCTATGTCTTTAACACTGCTACAGAGTATGTTCCGGACCTGGCTCCAAATACTGAATATGTGGTAGCATATGTAGGTAAGAACTATTTCGGACAGCTTTCTGAACTGCATATTTCCGAAAGTTTCACAACAGATGCTATCGTTCTTGACAAACCTGAAGATTGTCTTTGCAATGACGATTTCGTGTTCGAAATGTTGAATCCTAGCCGTGAGGGATGGACCTTCCACACCGAGGCTAATTGGGATGATATGGCCTCATATCGCTGGACCATCGCCTCTCCACAGCCATATTCTTCCATTGACTGTCCTTATGTCGATGACAACAATACCGGCTCAAGGGAAGACTGGATGGATTTCTTGTATGGTCTGGACATCAGTGGTGTTCCTAACTGTATGATATGGTTCCCTACTCCTTCCGGAGTTGACAATTTTACATCTTTCGGATATGAATCCGGACTGGAATATGTCATAGCCTATTGTGCTGAGGACCTCAATGGTGTTGTCGGTCCGGTGAAGTTTACGAAGGTTACTACAAGAGTAGTGAAGCCGGGTCCTAATCCGACTATGGAAATCAAGGCAACCGTGAGCCCGGACGGCAAGACGATTTCCTGTGAGTTCATCTCCAATGAGGATAGCAAGCAGCTTAAATATTATGGTTCTTCTGAAGGCAGTTATCAGAACCTTGGCCTTCACAAGCTTCTAAATGACCTTCGTGAGGAATATGATTATTCGGACTTCCTTAAGATTTGGAAGAACTATGCTGTGGAGCTTGGAATCCAGAGCGGCAATACTTCGGCCACTGCAACCTACGAGATAGAAGACCCTGACCAGTTCTTGCTTATAGGAGCTATTGCAATCGGAGAGGACAACGGGGAAGATTGCTACAGCCCGTTTGCCTATAAGCTTTACTACAAAGGGGAGTTCCATACTCTGGAAGAATATAGGGAAGCTCCGAAAAATTAATTGAGAACTATTTCAATCAATAACGATTATGAAAAAACAAACAATCCCCACTTTGGGCCGTATCATCGGCAAGGCCGTGATCGCAGCCACTTTGGCTTGCCCAATCTTTTTCAGTTCCTGCGAAAGTTTTGACGACAGCGAATTGAAGTCTTCAATTCAGGATCTTTATGACAAGATCTCCGCTCTTGAGGAGAGAGTCACCAATGAGGTGGCTGCCCTCACTTCTCTTATCAACGGAAAGGTTACCGTAGTTGATGTAACAACTGATGCAAATGGTATCACTACCATTGCCTTTTCCGATAATTCTGTGGTAAAAGTATATCCAGAAACTGACCTTTCTTCACTTTCTTTCGTAACCGTGAAGGAAGAAAGCGGTGTGTACTATTGGGCTACTGCAGGCTATGGCTCAGAGCCGGAATTCCTGCTTGTCAATGGCGAGAAGGTGCCTGTTAAAGAGGATGTAAAGCCTACATTCAGTCTGAAGGATGGATATTGGCAGATTTCCTTCGATGGCGGAAAAACATGGACTGACACAGGAATCGCACAGCCAGAGGGTAATGATAATCAGTCCCTCGTTGTCTTCGCCGGTTACACCCAGGATGATGACTATGTTTACCTTACTCTCGCAGATGAGGCTGGTACTGTAATCAAGGTTGCTAAGGATAAAGAAGTTTCATTCTCAATCCTTGCAGGAAAACAGTATTTTACTTTCGGAGAGAAGAAGGCAATTCCTCTCCAGATGACTAATGTCAAGGATTACACCATCACAGAGAAGCCAGACGGATGGAAGGCTTCAATTAACGGAAGCAAGCTTTCAGTCACTGCTCCTGCAGAAGGCACTGATGCTGATACCGAAGGATTCATCAAGGTTCTTGCAACATTCGAGAATGAATCTCCTGTCATTGCAAAGGTTTCCGTTTCTTTGGATGAACCTGACTTCACCCTTACTCTTGATGGCGCAAATGTTTCCTTCACCCTTGCAGAAAAGAATGTTGACAACTATGATTATTACGGATATGCTTTCGGAGTTCTTCCAAAGTCAGAATATTCTGCGGAAGCTGCAATTGAATACCTCAATGCC
>CAMBRR010000019.1 GCA_945870315.1 uncultured Bacteroidales bacterium | reverse complement strand
GCCATAACCCTCCCAGACTGTCACAGAAGGCAGCCGCCTATGGCAGGTGATTTTCGACTTGGTGCCCGTTATCTCCACGCCATATCTGCAGTCCCTAGCACCCCTCCCCAGCTCACCCCAACAATCACCTGCCATAACAACCTGCCCCAAGCACCATTCCAGCAATCACCTGCCCCCAAGCACCTCATTAGCACCAACCCAAAATTCACCTGCCATACGATGAGGCCGTACAGGCAGTTCTACGGGTGGTAACTATGGCAGTTTTGGTCAAAATTCCCGCACCTGCCAGCCATAACCCTCCCAGACTGTCACAGAAGGCAGCCGCCTATGGCAGGTGATTTTCTTCTTACGGCATCCCATAGCAGTCCCGAACAGAGCGCTCCAAGGATCTTCATATTATGATAGGTGATTTTTGGTGCAGCTGATTACAGAAGATGATTCACTTCATCATAGATAAGTCCACATAATCTGACTATCTGCTTATCTGAACTGTTATAACGCGATTTCAAAACCCTTGCAAGTTTTAGTCTTGAAGTTGTATCAAGATTACGAATATGTTTTTGGCCGAACAGTTCCATACATAAATCATTCTTATGCTGCCTCATTTCTTGCAATGGGATTGTAAGGTGAGATATTTCTCCACTTCTGCTTTCAACATCTCCTTCTTTTGAGTTACACATAAAGAAATTGAAACTACGATGTGTTTTGAAACATTTTTCAGCGATGTCATAAGCAACATATTCTCCGGGAAAAACAATACCATCAATCATTCGCACATTTTTGGGCAATGCACTCCTGCATCTCAAATTTGAACGAAGATTTAATACACTCATTTTATCTGATGTCATCTGATCGTCCAGAGTCCATCTCGGTGCAGCCCATCCATCCTTTTTTCTAAACATCAGAGGTCCGCTTGACCAAGGATAGTCCAATGCGTTATATGGCAGTCCTCCTGCTGGAGCATTCTTTAGTGTATAACAGATTACAGTTTTAAGATACCTGTCAGTATCTATTACCTGATGGCTAATCTTTATTGAATCAAGTTTATTTCTTTCGCCATACTTCGATTGAATATACATTGATGTCCTTCGAATATATTCGTGGATAAATCTGTTACAAATTTCATAATCACCATGTAAGACGAAATGAAAATGAGTATCCATCAAACAAAAAGCAAGAATCTCCAAATCAGAATCGGACACTACATTATATATCCTGTTCATCCCATCCTTGAAGTCTGAAGCATCATAAAATAAAGCATCGACACTGCTCCCATCAGTATAAAAATGCCAGCAATTCGTTACTACAAGTTCTTGTCCCTTTACGAATACTTTGTCAATAGCGAGATCCGCTATGAGTCTTTTGAGTCTTTTGTCACATATCTCCATACACGTTCCATCGCCTCAAGTGGCAATATGTTGCGAAATTAACACAATAATCGACAGAATCAAATTCTTAGTCAATAAATGTTCTGAAAAATGATAAGTCAAAAATCACCTGCCATACGATGTGGCCGTGCAAACATTTCTGCGGGAGGTTATTATGGCAGGTTCGGTCAAAATCGCCGCACCTGCCAGCCTTAACCCTCGCACAATGCCACAGAGGCCTGTTGCCTATTGCAGGTGATTTTTGACTTTGCTGGAGATGGCGTAGGGAGGGATGTTGGGGATAACGTTTGGGGGATAACGTTTGGGGGTGACGTTTGAGGGAGACATTTGAGGGTGACTTTGAAGGGTGATACGTTGGGGATGACGTGCGATGGTGACATTTGGGGGGAGCAGGTTGCGGATGACGTGAGAGGGGTGACATTGGAGGGGTGACATTTGGGGGCACGTTGGGGATGACATTCGATGGATGGCATTGAGGGGGGTGACATTGGAGAGGAACGTCGAAGGGTTACATTGGAGGATGGACGTTGGCGATAACGCGTGAGGGGGTGACATTAGAGGGGACGTTGGAGACAGCAACAGAGGCGCGGTGATGGGGACGATAACCCAAAATTCACCTGCCATACGATGTGGCCATCCAGTCCATTCTACGGGCGGTTATTATGGCAGGTTCGGTCAAAATCCCCGCACCTGCCAGCCATAACCCTCCCGGAGTGCCACAGACGGTAGCCTCCCATGGCAGGTGATTTTTGACTTTGCTGGAGATGACGTAGGGAGACACATTGGGCAGGCATGTTGAGGATGACGCTGGAGGGTGACATCGGGGGAAGCACGTTCAGATGACGTGGAGGGATGTTGGGGATAACGAAAAACGTCCAGTAGCGAAGCGTCCGAGCCGGGGAGGTTCGGAATACCGCTAACAGGGGTCGTGGACGATAGCCTACGGGGAGTGTGACGAATAAAAAAGGGCTGGCTAAAATGCGTTTTAGTCAGCCCCTTTTTGTATTTGTTCCGAAATTAGCCGAGGAAACTGAGGAGGATACCGGCGGCGACTGCCGAACCGATGACTCCAGCAACATTCGGTGCCATTGCGTGCATCAGAAGGTGGTTGTTCTTGTCGAATTCCCTTCCGACCACTTCAGAAACCCTGGCAGAGTCTGGCACTGCGGACACTCCGGCATTGCCGATAAGCGGATTGATCTTATGACCTTCCCTGGCAAACAGGTTCATCAGTTTCGCAAAGAGAACGCCGCATATGGTAGCAATTACGAATGACAGAAGTCCAAGGAGGAAAATCTTTACAGACTTTCCGGAAAGGAAGACATTTGCCTGAGTGGAGCATCCTACTGTAACACCGATGAGGATGGTCACCACATCAATCAGCGGACCTCTTGCCGTCTCTGCAAGGCGCCTAGTCACGCCACTTTCTTTCAGCAGGTTACCAAAGAACAACATTCCAAGCAGAGGCATTCCGGACGGAACAATCATGGCTGTCAGGATGAAACCTGCAATAGGGAAGATAATCTTCTCCTTCTGACTTACCGGCCTAGGAGGAGCCATTTTGATCAGACGCTCTTTCTTGGTGGTGAGCATCAGCATTATCGGCCTCTGGATGACCGGAACAAGTGCCATGTATGAATATGCGGATACCGCAATAGCGCCCATCAGTTCCGGAGCCAGCTTTGATGAAAGGAAGATGGCCGTAGGACCGTCAGCTCCTCCGATGATTCCGATGGCGCCGGCCTCTGCAGGAGTGAATCCCATAGCCATCGCTAGGATATAGGCTCCAAAGATACCGAACTGTGCCGCAGCTCCGATGAGCATAAGACGTGGTTGGGATATCAGTGCGGAGAAATCCGTCATCGCTCCTATGCCCAGAAAAATCAATGGTGGATACCATCCTTTCTGAACTCCCTGGTAGAGGATGTTCATCACTGAACCTTCTTCGTATATGCCTATGTTCAATCCAGATACAAAGGGGATGTTGCCGATTATCATTCCGAATCCGATAGGAATCAGAAGCAGGGGCTCCCACTCTTTCTTGATGGCGACAAAGATGAAGAATATGCCGATGCATATCATCACCAGGTGTTGCCAGGTCATATTCGCAAAGCCCGTGTACCCCAGAAATTCTCGCAGACTTTCAATTACCGTTTCCATTTGTAAGGTATTAGTGTGCAGGAGATTAAGCAATAGTCACAATAGGGGCGCCTTCGAGAACGGAGTCACCTTTTGCTGCATTGATTGCAGTGACTGTTCCGCTGACAGGAGCCTCGATGGAGTTTTCCATCTTCATTGCCTCCAGAACGGCAACTTCGTCACCTGCCTTGACACTGTCACCGACATTGACCTTGATGGCGATAATGACTCCAGGAAGCGGGGCTGTTGCAGCCTTTCCTGAACCTGCTGGAGTTGGGGCTGCTGCAGGTGTTGCAGGTGCCACTGGTGCCGGAGCTGCAGCCGGTGTTGTAGTTGCCACTGGTGCCGGAGCAGCCGCTGCCGGAGCCGCTGCTGGTGCATCCTTGATCTGGACATCATAGCTTGTCCCATTGACAGTCACATTGGCCTTGTCGCCTGATACTGAATTGACTGTAACCTTATATTCGTTACCGTTGATGATATAAGTCCTTTCTTTCATAATTATTTCCTTTTTATTGTAATAATGTAACTTTCATAATCGTGCACACCTTCGTCAAGATACTCTTCCAGAGCCATTCCGATGGCTGCATAAACCTCAGGGGACATCTCGTCGGAGAGGGCAAGCGCGATGGCTGCCGCTGTCTCTGCGTCCGGCTCTTTCTTAGTCTTCTTCCTGCACCTGAACCACTTTTTGATGTCAATCTTTCCAGAATTGAAACCGCCGAGAATTCCGAAGAAAACGTACAGAACCAGCAGGGCTCCGAAGACCACCGCCACTGCTGTGACGGTCATAATGAACCCGTAAGGATCCCTCTGTGCAAGCATTTCGCTTTTTGCGGAGGTACTCAATAGAATTGTCAGATAATCAATCATATCCGGGCGTGATTACAATGGGAGATTGTCGTGTTTCTTGTATGGATTCTCCTGCTTCTTGTCAGCAAGGGCTTCCAGTGCCCTGATTACGCGGAAGCGGGTGTTGCGAGGCTCAATGACATCATCAATGTAGCCGTAACTTGCAGCATTGTAAGGATTGCAGAAGAGGTCGTTGTATTCTTTCTTCTTGGCCTCGGCAATCTCTGCCCTCTTTGCAGGATCTTCGATAGCCTTGATTTCTTTGGAGTAGAGAATCTCCACAGCGCCTTCAGCGCCCATAACAGCGATGTTGGCAGAAGGCCAAGCATAGTTGATGTCTCCGCGTAACTGCTTGCAGCTCATTGTGATGTGTGCTCCACCGTAGGACTTGCGGAGGGTAACGGTAACTTTCGGAACTGTTGCCTCACCATAAGCATATAGAAGTTTGGCTCCGTGTGAGATGATTGCTCCGTACTCCTGCTGAGTTCCGCAAAGGAAGCCCGGCACATCCACAAGTGTTACTATCGGAATATTGAACGCATCGCAGAAACGTACAAAGCGTGCAGCCTTGCGCGAGGCGTTGATGTCCAGGACTCCTGCAAGGATTTTCGGCTGGTTAGCAACGATTCCCACTGACCTGCCGTTCATATGAGCGAATCCTATGATTATGTTCTTCGCATAGCTCTTGTGAATCTCGAAGAATTTGCCGTCATCGACTATGCTACCTATTACCCTATACATATCGTAAGGCTTGTTAGGGCTGTCCGGAATGATGTCATTGAGGGAATCGTCAACCCTTCCTGCGGGGTCATTGGTAGGAACGAATGGTGCCTGTTCCCTGTTGTTAGAAGGTATGAAACTGAGAAGTTCCTTTATAATCTGAATGCCTTCCTGTTCATTCTCCGCAGCAAAATGTGCAACACCGCTTTTCGTTGCGTGAACACTTGCACCTCCGAGTTCTTCCTGGCTTACAGACTCTCCTGTGACCGTCTTGACAACTCCAGGACCGGTAAGGAACATGTAGGAAGTGTCCTTAATCATAATGTTGAAGTCAGTCAGGGCAGGGGAGTAAACTGCTCCACCGGCGCAAGGGCCGAAGATTCCGGAAATCTGAGGAACAACCCCAGAAGAAAGAATATTCCTTTCGAAGATTTCTCCAAAGCCTGCCAACGAGCATATACCTTCCTGGATTCTGGCTCCTCCTGAGTCATTCAGGCCGATGCAAGGGGCTCCGTTGCGGACTGCCAGGTCCATTACCTTGCAGATTTTCTGGGCCATTGTCTCCGACATCGAACCACCTGATACGGTGAAATCCTGTGCGAATACATAGACAAGTCTGCCATCGATTGTTCCCTGGCCGGTTACAACACCGTCGCCGTCGAACTTCGTTTTTTCCATACCGAAATTGGTGCAGCGATGCTGTACGAACATATCGAACTCTTCAAAGCTGCCTTCATCCAGAAGCATAGCGAGTCTCTCGCGTGCTGTGAATTTTCCTTTTGCGTGTTGTGCGTCAATTCTTTTCTGTCCGCCTCCCATTCTTGCCGAGGAGCGGCGCTCAACAAGTTCTTTGATTTTTTCCTGTTGGATACTCATAACTGTCACTTTAAATGGACGGCAAAGTTAGCAATTTTATTTGATAGCCTGTCCATTCCCACGCAATAGCGCCACATTATTCACCAATTCACC
This sequence comes from uncultured Bacteroidales bacterium, assembly GCA_945870315.1. Taxonomy (GTDB): domain Bacteria; phylum Bacteroidota; class Bacteroidia; order Bacteroidales; family UBA932; genus Cryptobacteroides. Next base: position 26,175 of record CAMBRR010000019.1, on the reverse strand, counting down.
ACATTTCGCCATCCATCGCGCCTTTCTTGTATATTTATAAAAAAGAGGCTGACTAAAACGATTTAGTCAGCCCCATGGTATTGAGTGGTATGTTATTTACGTTCTTTGATACCGTATTCTTTGAGCAGAGCTCTAAGCTGGAGAGGATTGTCGGTGGTAATCTGGTCAACTCCCAGTTCAATCATCTTTCTCATATCCTCTTCTTTGTTGACGGTCCAGCAGTTGATGCTCATCTTGTGGCTCCGGGCCTGATCGTATCTTGACCTGTCTTTAGCAAGGGCCGGATGATGAGTGTCGATTCCATTGACACCTTCTGCAAATACCTGATCAGGAGTGTAGTCTGTATCAAGATACTGAACAGTAAAACCTGGCAGACGCTTTGCAAATTCCTTGCAGGCATTCATACTGAATGAAATGAACATCACTCTCTTTTTCTTCAACAGCCCCTTCTCCTTAAGCATCTGGATGCTCTTCTCCACGGCCAAGTCCTCAACTTCCTTGCAAGAATGAGGTTTCATCTCAAACACAAGCATTGTCTTGGATTTCTTGCCCTGCTCAAGATAGCTATCAAGAGTCGGGATTGATTCCCCGTTCTTGAGCCTATAGTCCTTGAACTCTGCAAAGTCATGCTGCTCAATAAGTTTTCCCTCAATCTTGCTATCGTGGAAAACTATCAGCTGTCCGTCTTTTGTAATATTTACGTCAAACTCTGAACCCCAGAAACCATTGGCCTGAGCCTGGGTGATTGAAGCCATCGAGTTCTTTGCCTTGCCTGATTCATCGCAGTTCCAGAATCCCCTGTGGGCTACGATTGCGATAGGTTTGGCTTTTTGAGCCTTTTTAGCCTGCACATTGCCTGCTCCAAGCAGTGTAGCTGCCAATGCAAGAATGGTCATTAGTCTTTTCATAACTGATTATGGTTTCATTGTTGTATATACGTTCTGGACATCATCGTCTTCCTCGATTCTTTCGATGAGTTTCTCGATGTCAGCCTTGTCTTCTCCCTCAAGTTCCTTCAACTCTACGTTAGGGAGTCTTGTGAATTCAGCGCTGATGAGTTCATATCCATTGTCCTCGATATATTTTTGGATGGAGTTGAATGCGGTGAATTCGCCATAGATGACGATTTCCATCTCCTCATTCTCGTTCTCCTCCTCGAATATTTCCTCTACGCCATAGTCAATCATCTCAAGCTCAAGCTCTTCCATATCATATGGCTTGTCGCTCTTCATCCTGAACATACATTTGCGGTCGAACATATAGTCAACGCTTCCGGATGTTCCGAGTGAGCCGCCGCTCTTGGTGAAATATGAACGGACATTGGCAACAGTACGGTTGTTGTTGTCAGTTGCAGCCTCTACCAGGACTGCGATTCCATGAGGACCATATCCCTCGAATACCACCTCCTTGTAATCGCTCTGATCCTTGTCGCTTGCTCTCTTGATAGCCCTTTCGATATTTTCTTTCGGCATATTCTCGCTTCTCGCGGTCTGAAGCAATGCCCTAAGGCGAGGGTTGCCGGTTACGTCAGGACCACCTTGCTTTACAGCGATGGTGATTTCTTTTCCTATCTTGGTGAAGACACGGGCCATATGACCCCATCTTTTGAACTTTCTTTCTTTTCTGAATTCAAATGCACGTCCCATAGTGTTCTTTACTTAATGTATATGCAATAAGGCTGGACTTGCCAGCCTTAATATTATTTGTTCTCGATTCTGCCTATGTATTTGTCCACATCATATCCTTCCATAGACTGAGGATATTTGTCCTTGATTGTCTTGTAGAATGAGAGAGCCTTGTCGTCCTGTCCGAGTTTTTCTGCAGTCAGACCAGCTTTGAGAAGGTAGGTTGCAGCAAACATATTGTCAACCTTGGCAGCAGCTTTCTCGAAGTGGGCAAGTGCCTTCTCATAGTTCTCAAGTCCAACATATGCGTCACCCTTGCAGGCTTCTGCGCGGGCTGCAAGAATCTCGTCCTTGCCTTTGTAGGAGTTGAGGTACTTCAATGCGCTGTCCCAGTTTCCCAGCTGGAGCTCGCAGATTCCGGCATACAGATAAACGGATTTGCCGGCCTTTGAACCATATTCTTCAACAATCTGTGCAAACCCGAGAGCATTGCCGTCTCCATTGAGCGCAGTCTCGAAATCACCCTCTGCAAAACTCTGCTCGGCAGAAGTCATCTGGCCCTGTGCCTCGACAACTGCAGGCTGATAGAGGAATTTGTACCAGCACAGAGCGCCTGCACCCAGCACAACCAATACGGCGAGGATGATTGCCATCAGTTTTCCGTACTCCTTAAAAAAGAGATCTGTCTTGGAAACTGCCTCGGCAACTACCTCGGCACCTTCATTTTTGTGTAGATTTTCTTTAGCCATATCTTGATATTTATTATTTACTGTTATAAAACTTCCGCAAGTGGCCGGCAAAAGTACAAAAAAATGTAAATATTATCAATAATTCTTCCGACAAATCTTGCGGCATCCTACGCTCACTGAGCAATGAACCGATATACTATTTCCCCCTTCTGGTTCGGTGGGGCACTTTGCGATGCGGAAAACCTTGAAAGCCTTGCCGCCCTGACTGCAAAGTCCCTGAGACATTTGTCGTCTGAGGAAACTTCATCCAGGATTTTAGCTCCCATTACCCGTCCTGCATTGTCCACCGTGATGATGACTGTCACATCCCCGCTTCCAAGGCATCGGTAAGCCGGTATGCTGAGCTTGCTCGCTTTCCTGCCGTCAAGATTGTACGAAACTACAGAAGGACCGTTGTAGGTTTTGTCTGGCTTGCTGTCCTTTTTTTGTGACGGCATTTCCACAGTTTCATCCCTTGCGTCCTCTTCAAAGGCGTTGGAAGCTCCTGTTGCAAGTTCTCTCTGGAGTCTTGCGGCATCTTCGTAGAGCTTTTGCGCATCAGTCCCGCGGTCATCCTTTAGGATGGAACCGGCATCCACTGCGATGTTCCTTATCTGCGATGACGGCACCTCTCCGGCTTGGGAGATTAGTTCATCAAGCCTTTTGCTGATGTCTTCCTTGAATCTTTCCTGCTGCTCCTGCTTTTCTATTTCTTCTTGTTTGGAGAAGTCCAGCACGAAACTCTCTTCCTTTTTCAAAGTTGAATCTATCCCTATTCCGAGCAAGACAATAATCACCGTGAGATGGAATATCACGGTGATATACAATCCTGCTATATTTTCCTTGTTCAACTTCTATTTATTTTTTCTTGCACTCAGAGAGCGATTTTTCAATGGTTGCGGAAATGATGTCAATTGCCACCTTATTGTGGCCACCCTGAGGGATGATGACATCTGCATACCTCTTGCTAGGTTCTATGAACTGGAGGTACATCGGTTTCACTGTCTTTGAATATCTTTCAATAACCCACTCGACTGTCTTGCCTCTTTCCAAGATATCCCTTGACATCACCCTCATCAGCCTGTCGTCATCGTCTGCATCTACGAACAACTTGATATCCAGTTGTTTGCGAAGCTTTGCGCAGGTGAAGATAAGGATGCCTTCAACGATGATTACATCCGCCGGAGCAACAGTGACTGTCTCGTCTGCGGACCTTGAGCAGGTAATGTAGGAATAGACAGGCTGCTCGATAGTCTTTCCTTCCTTCAATTCTTTCAGATGCTGGCAGAGCAGGTCGAAATCAATTGAGTCCGGGTGGTCGAAATTGTGTTCTTTCTTCTCCTGTTCCGTACAATGGCTCAAGTCCTTGTAGTAGGAGTCCTGCGGAATCACCACAACCCTTTCCTTGAGCTGGTCGGTGATTGCCTTGACTACTGTCGTTTTTCCAGAGCCGGATCCTCCGGCGATTCCGATGATAAGCATAACTTGTTGGTTATCAGGTTAGTATTCTGCGTTTTTAGGTGTTCTTGGGAAAGGAATGACATCGCGGATGTTGCTCATACCCGTTACGAATAGCAGCAACCTCTCGAAGCCTAGTCCAAAGCCGCTGTGTGGAGCGGAACCGAAGCGCCTTGTGTCTATGTACCACTCCAATCCTCTGCGGCTCATTCCCAGCTCATCGATTCTTCTTTCAAGTTTCTCCAGGGAGGCCTCTCTCTCAGATCCGCCGATAATTTCACCAATCTTCGGGAAGAGTACATCCATTGCCCTTACGGTCTTTCCGTCCTCATTCTGTTTCATATAGAATGCCTTGATGTCCTTAGGATAATCAGTAAGGATGACAGGCTTCTTGAAATGCTGTTCTACAAGATATCTCTCGTGCTCGCTCTGAAGGTCAGTGCCCCAACCTACGGGATACTCGAACTTGGTACCGTTTGCAATGGCCTCCTCAAGAATCTTTATGCCCTCGGTGTATGGGAGTCGTACGAATTCGGTGTGCGCAACCCCTTCAAGACGGCTGACAAGCTCGTTGTCATAGCGGTCGTTGAGGAATTTGATATCGTCTGCACAGTTGTCCAGAGCATATTTAACAAGGTATTTGATAAATTCCTCAGCAAGGTCCATATTGTCACGAATGTCGTAAAAGGCCATTTCCGGCTCTATCATCCAGAATTCGGCAAGGTGACGCGGAGTGTTGGAGTTTTCAGCCCTGAAGGTCGGTCCAAATGTGTAGATTTCTCCAAGTGCCGTTGCCCCGAGTTCACCTTCGAGCTGTCCGCTTACCGTAAGGTTGGTCTGTTTGCCAAAGAAGTCCTTTGTATAGTCCACCTCTCCCTTCTTGTTCATAGGGACATTGTTCAAATCCAGGGTAGTTACCTGGAACATCTGTCCGGCACCTTCGCAGTCAGAGGCCGTGATGAGTGGAGTGTGAAGGTAAACGAACCCTTTCTCATTGAAGAACTTATGGATTGCGAAAGCCATATTGTTTCTGATTCGCAGGATGGCTCCGAAGGTGTTGGTCCTCGGTCTCATATGAGCCACTGTCCTGAGGTATTCGAAAGAGGTGTCCTTTTTCTGGAGAGGGTATCTCATAGGATCGCATTCCCCATACACCTCGATTTCCCCTGCCTGTATTTCCACGGCCTGACCGCTTCCTACAGATTCCACGAGCTTTCCGCTCACACGGATGCAGGCTCCTGTGGTGACCTTGGCAAGAACATTCTCGTCAATAGCAGTCTTGTCCACAACCACCTGGATGTTATATATGGTGGAACCGTCATTCAAAGCGATGAAGGCTACATTCTTATTTCCTCTCTTTGTCCTAACCCAGCCTTTGGCTGTCACTTCCTGACCAGGCTCACATTTGAGCAGGTCCTTGACTTTAATTCTCTTTTCCATTTGAATCAGTTATTTACAAGGCTCTTCAGCCAGAATTTTTGCTTTAATTTCTGTGTTGTCCATTCTTCCGCAGAATCTTTCTGCACCCTTTCCGATGGCATATACCGGAACTGCACCTCCAGTGTGGTCCTCGCTTGTCCATCCGATATTGGCTTTCCAATTCAATTCCCTGTTTTCTTCATCTGTCAGCCTGTTGGTGGAATTGTTTGCTGTATAGACGCTGTCCAGATATGCCCATCCAATGCTTTCGCGGTGGCCTGTACCCGTTCCCAGTGAAGCTCCTCCGGTTTCATGGTCCGATGTCACTACAATGAGGGTGTTGTCCGGATGTTTTTTGTAAAACTCATATGCCACACGGATTGCATCATCGAATGCTATCACACTTTTTACTGTTGGCATTACCTTATTGGAATGGGCGGCCCAATCAATCTCTCCTCCTTCGCACATTATGAAAAACGGTTTCTTGTCTGAGAAAAGTTCCAATGCATTTTCAACCATTCTCGATAGCGTAATATGTCCTTCTGGCTGAGGACCACCAACATCGTAGTTTGCCGGCTCGCTTTCCTTATTGTATGGCTGGCAAAGGATAATCTTTCCGTCCTTGTCAGCTTTCTCGAACTCTTCTTCTGAGAAGCATACATTGTAGCCGTTTTCCCTGAGGTATTCTGCGCTGCTCTGTTCCTTGTTGTCCTTTCCGAAATATTTGATGAATCCCGAACCTGCAAAGAATTTGAATCCGCTCTGTGGAAGCGATTTCATTATTTCATAATATTTGTACCTTTTGCCGGCATTGGTATAGAAGGCGGCAGGAGTGGCGTGGTTCAAAGGAACAGAGGAGATGATTCCAATATTATAGTCATCCTCCTGCAATTCATAGGCAATGCTTTTGACCGGATTTCCTTCTGCATCAACTCCGATGTTGCGGTTGAGTGTCTTGGACCCGGTCGCAATGGCTGTCCCAGAGGCGGCAGAGCAGGTTATTGCGAAGTTTGCAGAATAGGTATCAGCCATACCATAGCAAGGGAATGTGGTAAAACATAATTGTTCTCCTCCAATCTTCCCGGCTTTGTATGACAGATATGACTCGGTCAAGGCTACATTCTGGCTTCCCATTCCGTCTCCAATGAACAGAAAGATGTAGTCGGCCTTATCATCATTATTCTTACTGCAACTGCTCAGTAAAGCTGTTGTCAGCAGTCCTGCCGTTACCGTCTTAATTAGTATTTTTGAAATAAAGCTGCTCATATACCTACATGATAAAAATCAAATCTTGCAAAAATACCAATTTTTCTGCATTCTTCAATATGATTTTTATAAAAAAGAGGCTGACCAATATCAATTAGTCAACCTCTCTTTAAATATATGGTCTGCAATTATTTTGCAGACTTTCTTGCCGAATACATTATCTTAAGGGCAGAACACCTGCGAAGCTCCTGCTTCACGTCGGTGATAATACCCATTCTCGTATTCTCGTCCGCTCTGATGGCAACAGTCATAAACTGTCTGTCTGCCTCACTCATAGCATCACGCTCTGCTGCGATGAAATCACGAATCTCGTCTGTTGTCTTGAAAGAGTCGTTGAGCTGGATACGAGCTTCATTACCGTACTGTGCCTGAAGATGTCTTACAGGGGTTCCGATATTGATGTATGAAGTCAAGTCCTTTCTTTCAAGCTTGGCAACCTCAGTGGCTTCCGGAAGCTTTACGACAACTTTATTCTCAGTTTCACGCATTGTAGTCGTCACCATAAAGAAGAACAGGAGCATGAACACGATATCCGAAAGTGATGATGTCGTGATACCCGGCATCCCTTTCTTATCACCTTTTTTGAATTTTGACATATCAGTTTCTCCTATTATTTTTTAGCGATATCCTTAGGCTCTGCCTCTGAAATGTTCTGAGGAATTGCCTTTCTGACTACATTCTGCTTTTCTTCATCCAGATTGGCATACTTGCTACCGTAGTTGGCCATTGCCCACTCGTCACGAAGTTCGTTGATTGCTGCAACTAGTTCGTTCTGTACGGAGATATATGCCTGGTAACTTGTACCACGGTCGTTCTGGAGTGAAATGACGCCTTTGGAAACCATACAAGGTCCATATCCTTCGATGTCAATTTCTGACTTCTCAGGCAGTTCAGGATTGTTTGCAGGGTTTGTGAGGAACTCTTTGATCTTGTCTTTGAGTTGACTGACATGAATAGGCTCGTTACCAGCCAACAGTCTATCTGCGGAATTGATCTTCACAATGATGATATTGCGACGGTTGACCTTCTGGTCTTCCACTTTCTGATTCTTGTCAGGCATAGGCGGCAGACGGCGCTGCAGACCCATATCCTGGTTCATTGTAGTGGTCATCAGGAAGTAGCAAAGCAGGAGGAACGCGATGTCCGCCGTAGAGCTTGAGTTGATTTCTGGTGTCTTTCTTGCCATATTGTCAGTTATTTACGTGCAGCGGCAACTATTGCTCCAACGATGATGGAGACAACTGAAAGGCCGCAGCAGAGATATGTAAGGTTCAAAAGAGTGTCTGTAAATTTGAGTGTCGCGTCAGACACGGGAGCTCCGAGATATCCGACTGCCGGAGTACCGGGAGCGAGGAAGTATGCGCCTGCAATGATAACAGCGGCTCCAACCAGATAAAGTCCAAGTTTAAGAAGCGACTTCGGATTGTTGATCGCTGTGATTACAACGGCGCCGAGAATAACGGCAACCAATGCTATCACTACCATTGCGTACGCATAGTAGAGCATTGCGTCAACCGGAGCGTCACCGTTGCTGTCGAATCCTACTATGAATCCGTACACGCTGACAACTACTCCAAGGATGAACAACACCCAAGATATCCATTTGATTACTTTAGCGTACATTGTCTTCAATTATTTGTTTTCCTGATACTTTACCAAAAGGTCTACCATTGAGATTGAAGCATCCTCCATTTCGATAGTGAGGGAGTCAATCTGAGAAAGAATGTAGTTGTAGAAAATCTGAAGGATAACGGCAACGATCAAACCACCTACGGTTGTAATCAAAGCGACCTTCATACCACCTGCAACAACGTTTGGTGACATATCACCTGCAACCTGGATAGCATCGAATGCCTGAATCATACCGATAACTGTTCCCAAGAATCCGAGTGAAGGTGCGATAGCAATGAAGAGGGAAATCCAAGAAAGACCTTTTTCCATCTGGCTCATCTGAACGGAACCATAGTTGACGATAGATTTCTCAACTGCCTCGATTCCCTGATCCATACGGAGAAGACCCTGATAGAAGATGCTGGCTACAGGACCGCGGGTGTTGCGGCAAACTTCCATAGCTTTCTCAACTCCACCGTTCTGGAGAGCTTCCTCAACTTTTGCAAGAAGCTTCTTGGTGTTGGTCTTTGAAAATCCAAGATAAAGGATACGCTCAATTGCGAGTGCAAGACCGAGGATAAGGCAGACGATAACCAGAGCCATAAAGCCGGCGCCACCTTCGATGAACTTGGTCTTGAGGGCCTGATGCAACGGAACTTCTTCCGGTCCGTCAAGGACATCAGCTGCAGGAGCTGCCACTTCGGTTGCTGTGGTATCAGCAGCCTGATCCTGAGCTGCTGCATTCTGTGCAGAAAAGGCCATCAAGCCCATTACTGCCAAAAACATGAAAAATTTTTTCATAATTGTTTTTGTGTGTTTAATTAATTTAAAGTTATTGATATTGTTTTATGTTTTGCTATCCTTTTAAAAAATGCGGTGCAATTTAGCAATTAATTTTCAATCGGCAAGAATTATTTTGATATTTCACCCCTTAAATCCATATCCAAATACTTTCTGACCTTGTCATTTTCCTCAAATTCCCCCATAAGGTAGAAAAGTTTGGCAAGCGCGCTCTCGGTGGTACTGTCATATCCGTTGATAACCCCAGCCTCTTTCAGACATTTCCCGGTTGCATATATGTCCATATCCACCTCGCCTGCCATGCACTGAGTTACGTTGAGGAGTATTTTTCCGGACTGGGCAGATTCCCTCACAAGTGAGATGAACCATTCGGCTGAAGGCGCGTTGCCTGCTCCATAGGTCTCCAGAATGACTGCCCTGGTTCCCGCACCGCATACGATGTCCCTTACAACTTGAGGCGTGATTCCGGGATGTATTTTGAGAATGGACACCCTGGTGTCGAGGTTGTAGTGGAATATCGGCCTCAAGTGCGGGTTCTGTGGCCTTCTGATATATGCGTAGTTGTATTTTATGTTGATGCCGGCTTCTGCCAGCAGAGGCAGATTCTCACTTATGAAGGCCCTGAAGTTGTCTGCATTGAATTTGGTCGCCCTGTTGCCTCTCATCAGCACATTGTCGAAGCAGATGCACACCTCCGGTACGGTTGCAGTGCCGTCTTCTTGTCTGGAAGCTGCAATTTCGACAGCTGATATCAGATTTTCTTTCCCGTCTGTCCTCGGTACTCCTATGGGAAGCTGGCTTCCGGTCAGGATGACAGGCTTCGTGAGCCCTTCTATCATAAAACTGAGTGCAGATGCTGTATAGGCCATCGTGTCTGTCCCGTGCAGAATGACGAATCCGTCGTATTTCTCATAATTGGTATCAATCACCTTTACGAGATTCTTCCAGTTGGAGGGCTCAATGTCCGAGGAGTCGATCAAAGGATTGAAGGTGTAAGAATCTATCTTGCAGGCAAATTTGCCCAATTCCGGAACTTCGGCCAGAATCTGGCTGAAATCGAAAGGTTTGAGCGTGTGCTCGACTGGGTCTTCCTTCATTCCTATGGTCCCTCCTGTGTAGATGAGGAGGATGGACGATTTGCTTATTTGATTTATATTCATACAGTTATCTATATTCCAAACAGTTTTTCTGCATTGGATGTCGTGGTTTTTGCAATTTCTTCCAGGCTGCATCCTTTGACTTCGGCAAGTTTTTGCGCTATGTAAGGGATGTAGGAGCTTTCATTCCTTTTCCCTCTGAAAGGGACTGGGGTAAGGTAGGGAGAATCGGTCTCAAGTATCATTTTGTCAAGAGGAATCTTCTTTAAGGTTTCCCCAAGATTGGAATTCTTAAAGGTCAGCACGCCCCCAATTCCAATATACCACTCTCCCAACCGGGACAGTTCCCTGAATGTTTCTTCACTGCCGCTGAATGCATGGAAGACTCCCCGAAGTGAGAGATTGCCGCAATCCTTCAATATGCGGAGCAGGGGACCTGTGGCGTCCCTGGAGTGGATAATCACAGGCAGATTCCAGGAAGATGCCCACTCAAGCTGAATGCGAAGGGCTTCTTCCTGTTCCTTTTCGAATTCCCTTGACCAGTACAGGTCCATCCCAACCTCTCCCACGGCGTAAATCCTGTCTTCGTTACAGCTTCGGAAATCTTCAATCCTGTCCAGCTCGTCCCGGAAACTGGCTGTAATGGAGGTGGGATGAATACCGAGACAGGGGAAAACCTTGCCCGGATGACGGCGTGACAGGCTGAACATCTTCTCGCGGGTAGTGGAATCGATGTCCGGAAATACCATTTTCCTTACCCCGGCTAGAATAGCCCTCTCCACAGATGCATCAGCCTCGCTATCGAAGGCTTCGTCGTAAAGGTGGGTGTGGGTGTCTATATATATATTGTCCATATATTGCTACTATGCAAATCCCTTTTCGGGAAAGCTATGCAAAGTTATACAAAATTACCATTAATTGAACACCTTCCGAGAAGGTCTTTTCTGATAAGGCCGTCACTTTCCAGCATTCCGGTCAGACGGGAGGCGAGGGTGTAGCTTATCAGGAGCCTGGATGCGAGCTCTTCCACATTGATGTCTCTCTCGGATCGGATTTCCATCAGGAGCCTTGACATTAACTCAACCTTATCTCCATCCATCTTTTCCGAATACATCCTTTCAGCAGTCTGTCTAATTGACAAGGAATCAGCCAACCCTTTGCGCCGTTTCATCCCTATGTTTTCCAGCAAGTCCTCAGCAGACGTGATGAATTCTGCTATCTTGTTCCTCACCAGGTAGTTGCATCCTTGTGAGCGAACATCGTCGATTCTTCCCGGCAGTACATAGACATCCCTGTTGTATGAAAAGGCCAGCCTTGCAGTCATCATTCCACCTCCTTTAATCCTGGATTCTGTAAGTATCAGCGCTTCTGCCAGGGCGGCTATTATCCTGTTGCGCCGCAGGAAATGGATGGCAAGGGCTTCGGTCCCGGGAGGATAGTCGGTCACCAGGGCGCATCCTTCTGTCGAGCATATCCTTTGGGCATAACCGAAATGGCGTTTGGGATATACGCTGTCAGCCCCTGTCGGCATTACGGCTATGGTCGGAAGCCCAAATTCCAAGGCTGCCCTATGGGCACATATGTCCGTGCCAATTGCCAGACCGCTCACGATCACAGGCTTTTCTTCACATTCTGCAAGACTCTTAATTATTTCCCTGCACCAGTATTCTCCATAACTGCTCAAATCCCTTGTGCCGACCACAGCGATGATTCTTCTGTCGTTCCACAATTCCTTGGCCGGTGTTACGCTTTTGACATATAGACCCAGTGGAGGATCATCACACTCTTTCAGAAGCCGTGGGTAGGATTCGTCATTAATACTTATGAAATCCACACCTTCCCCGGAGAGTCTCTCGAGCATACGCATGCATTCTTCCACTTCTTTAAGAGTAAGTTTTCCATTGACATCGTTGAACGGCCCCATAACCTGCCTGATTCTTTCCTGTCCTGCCTCAAATACCGCCATCGCGCTCCCAAAATGTTTCATCAGCGATATCCCCGTCTTCGGTCTGAAGCCGAAGATCTTTCCCAACGCGCACACTGCCGCCTTTTCAATTGATGTTTCCATTTCTTTTTTTTCTGCGAAACAAATAAAAAAAGACTTGAAAACCGAGGTTTCAAGTCTTTTTGGGACGAATGACATTCAAAATGTATTTTTTTTGATACTTTTTTTGTCAAATGATCAGGAGAGCGTCTCCATAAGGGCCAAATTTGTAGTCCATCTCCAGGGCGGTCCTATATGCCTTCATTACATTTTCATATCCGCCAAACGCTGCAACTGACATCAGCATTGTCGAACCGGGACGGTGGAAGTTGGAAACTATGCTCGTCGGTATGGCAAATCTATATGGAGGGAAGATGAACTTGTTGGTCCATCCATCAAATGCGTTGACCTCGTCGTTTGTGGTCACATAGGTCTCAAGTCCGCGGATTACCGTGATGCCGACTGCGCATACTTGATGCTTAGCTTTCTTTGCCTTGTTGATCATATCCGCAGCTTCCTGGGTTATGATTAGCCTTTCCGAATCCATCTTATGTTTGGAAAGGTCCTCAACATCCACTTCACGGAAATGCCCGATGCCCATATGCAGGGTAATGAATGCCTTGTTTATGTCCTTGAGTATCATCCTGTTGAACAACTCCCGGCTGAAATGCAGGCCTGCTGCAGGGGCAGAAACTGCTCCTTCGTGTTTTGCGAATATGGTTTGGAAATTCTCTTTGTCCTCCGGTGTAACTGTGGTCTTCACCCAGCTCGGAATCGGAGTCTGGCCGTGGCTGAACAATGTCTCCTTGAATTCCTCATAGCTTCCGTCATAGAGGAATCTGAGTGTCCTTCCTCTGGATGTCGTGTTGTCAATAACCTCTGCCACAAGGCTTTCGTCATCTCCGAAATACAACTTGTTGCCTATTCTGATTTTTCTTGCAGGATCGACAATCACATCCCAGAGCCTCTGCTCCTTGTTCAGTTCCCTCAAAAGGAAGACTTCAATGTCCGCTCCGGTCTTTTCCTTGTTGCCGTAAAGCCTTGCCGGAAAAACCTTGGTGTCATTGAATACGAAGGTGTCGCCCTTGCCGAAATAATTGATGATGTCCTTGAAAATCTTATGCTCTATCTCGCCTGTGTCCTTATGGAGGACCATGAGTTTGCATTCATCTCGCCATCTCGGCGGCTCCGTGGCTATTTTTTCTGCCGGAAGATTGAACTGAAATTGTGAAAGTTTCATATTTTATAAAATATCAAATCTATACATTATACGATTAATCTGGAAAAATGTTTCATCGTATATGATTTTTTTAGACTTTAGCCTCTTTGAACACTTCCTGGATTGACGGAAAGGTGTTGGTCAGGAATGCAGGCAGACTGGATTTGGCAACCCAGGCAGCCTTGGATATGTCTTCCTCTTTCTGCGGGGTCAGGTCAGTCGGTTCGCAGTACAGCATTTCGTACCACCAGGTGTGCTTGAGATGCCAGATGTCGTTGCGCCGGTAGCAATGGTCGGTCACACAGATTAGCTGGCCCAGTTCCAACTGTGGGATTCCGGTCTCTTCCTCCACCTCCCTCAAGGCCGTGACCTGGATGTCCTCTCCATCTTCCTGATGCCCTTTGGGCAGGTCCCACAGCCCGTTCCGCTTTATCAGGAGGTAGTCCCCGCGGCGGTTTCTGACAAGTCCTCCTCCAGCATTCACTTCCTTGAATTCGTCGCAGATGAGTCTGTAGGTCCGTTCTGTATCTTCCGACGGGATATAGACGAGCCCGAGGGAGTCCGACACTTCGAACATGTTGATGAGGTCGTGCACCTGCGAGCCTTCATTTATGTTGACCAGCACTGCATTAGGATTGGTCAATACCTGTTCGTCCGGCGGACATATCAACAGACATCTCTTTTCAAAGTATATTTTGTGCATATTCACTTTAATTTATTAACTTTGCCGTGTTTGGACTAAATTTTTGCAAGAGGCCATTGGCCGGCAAAGATACAATAATATATGAATATGGACAATTCTATTGAAAGCGTTGAAAGACAGGTGGCGAAGGCTTTGATGGACATCAATGCCGTTATGCTTCGTCCGAATGAGCCTTTTGTGTGGGCATCAGGCTGGCATTCCCCAATCTATTGTGACAACAGAAAAATTTTGTCATACCCTGATATAAGAGAAAAGGTTTGCAGGTGGATGGCAGACATCATCCTGAAGCAATATCCTGAAGTGGAGGTAATTGCAGGTGTGGCAACTGGAGCGATTGCTCACGGCTATCTCGTGGCCCATATGCTTGGGAAACCTTTTATATATGTAAGACCTAAGCCGAAGGATCATGGAACCGGTTCCCAGATTGAGGGTCTGCTGGAAAAAGGCGCCAAGGTGGTGGTCGTGGAAGACCTTATTTCAACAGGAAAGAGCAGTCTGGCGGCTGTGGATGCTCTTGGAAAGGCCGGTGCGGATGTGATGGGAATGGTTGCAATCTTCTCATACAATTTTAATTACGCAAGAAAGGCTTTCGAGAATTCCAATGTCGAACTGACAACCCTGTCCAACTATGACACTCTTATTGATGTGGCAAACGAGACCGGGTACATACGCAACGAAGATATGGATACTCTCAGGGAGTGGAGATTCTCTCCGTCAACCTGGGGAATTTCAGAATGATTATGGCAGAGTTCAAAAGCAAGAAAGGCATCGTGTCGATGCCTCCGTTTCAATTATATATGTCTTTCGTCGATATGAGGAACCTCGTCCAGATGATTCCCGAGGACAAGAGGGAGGGGGTGACTGCTGATTATGACTCCATCCACGCGACTGTACAGGGGTTCGGCATCGGAGTCAAGGTCATCGAAAGGGTACCATACTCTCTGATTGGTTTCGAAGATGACGGTTCCCCTTTCAAATTCAGTCTGGCTATGCATTTTGACTCGCTTGCTGACCAGTATAAGACTGAATTCAGCATCGAGGTGGAGGCGGAACTGAACTTTATGATGAAGGCGGTTCTCGGTTCCAAAATCAAGTCCGCCCTGGACCAGGTCGTAGATGCTATGGTGGCCATTTCGGAAGGCCGGCTTCCGGAGGGAGTCGATCCTTCGATGTTCCCGGATGGTTTCGATCCTTCAAAATTCGGGATGAACCGTGGTTCTTGACAATGATTTCATAAGATATACAGAGGAAGCGATAGGGAGCCGAAATGCCCTTGTCGCTTTTTCGGCTTTGGATACCCCTGCTTCAGTGTCCATTCGCCTCAATCCTTTCAAAACGGATGATAAGGATGCCGGACATTGGGGCGTCGGGGTGGTTCCGCCCTGGAATCCGCTTGGGCTCATCCTCGGGGAAAGGCCTTCTTTCACTCTGGACCCTTTGTTTCACAGTGGTGCCTATTATGTTCAGGATTCATCTTCTATGTTTGTCGGATATATGCTTCGCAAATTGTTGGAGGATAACTTCATGGAATGCGGTGGCAGGGTGCGCGCACTTGACTTGTGTGCCTCGCCCGGAGGCAAGACTACTGACTTCGCAGCAAGTCTCAGACAGATTTTTGCAGACAATTTTCTGCTGGTATCCAACGAGGTGATGCGTTCAAGAGTCCACATCCTTGCAGACAACGTTGCAAGATGGGGTGATCCGAATATCGCTGTTGTCAGCAATGATCCTTCTGATTTCAAGCCTCTTGACGGATATTTCGATATCATACTGACAGACGTGCCTTGCTCCGGCGAGGGGATGTTCCGCAAGGACATAAAGGCTCTGGAACAGTGGTCTGCTGAGAACGTGGCCCTGTGTCAGGCCCGCCAGAGGAGGATAGTGGCAGATGTTTGGCCTTCTCTCAGAGAGGGAGGCCTACTGATATATTCCACCTGCACGTTCAACAAGAAGGAGAATGATGATAATGTTTCTTGGATTGCGGAAACTCTTGGCGCAGAGATAATCCGCTGCTGCGACTCATCTTCCGCCTCCGGAGTCATCGTGACGGAAAACGGCTACAGCCTTGTTCCGGGATTCGTTCCAGGAGAAGGACAGTATTGTGCTGCATTGAGAAAGATTTCCTCCTCAGGCGGATGTGCGAAAAAGGCGCCCGGGATTTACTCTTCTTCCAGGGGCAAGGCCTCAAAGGAAGTGGAACAATATGAGGAATATTTTACAATCCCTGTTTCCCTTCAGACAATGTCCAATATGACGGTTGCTGTTCCTAAGCATCTTGAAACAGATTTGTCTCTTTTACGCAACTTCCTGAATATAATCCAGTCAGGCTGCACGGTGGGGACCTTGAAGGCCGGAAAGATGGTTCCTCACGAGGACCTGGCCTTGTCTGTTTTCGTCAACCAGGATGCGTTTGTCCGTAAAGAAGTTGACCTAAGGACTGCCCTGTCATTTCTCCACAAGGATGCCATAAGGCTTGATGGCTGTAAGGAAGGCTATGTGATGGTTTGCTACTCCGGTCATCCTCTTGGCTTTGTGAAAAACCTCGGCATCAGGTGCAACAATCTCCATCCACAGGAGAGAAGAATAAGAATGGATATTTGATAATCAATAATTTATGAAAAATAAACAAGTCTTGACCTTGATATTTGCTGCTGCGGTACTTGCAGTTTCAACTTTCGCCCTTGTTGTTCCCGCTTCCGCACAGAGCAATAATTACCTGCAGAGATACAACAACCTGGTTGCCAGGGTAGGGGCAGCGGGAGTAGGAGTCGAAACCTTGCTGGACAATTGGGAGAAGGTGGATTCTGCCGACGTGAATCTCCTCTCTGCCAGGTTCAACTTCTGGTTCACCAAGAGCAGGTCAGAGGAAATAGTTACCAGACCGGAGAAACGTTATCTTGGAATGGATCCCGTTCTTTCCCTCAAGGATAGCCTTGGAAATGATGTCTATTATTTTCAGGAGCCTTTTTTTGACGATGAATGCTATGGACAGGCAATCAAAACAGTGGATAGGGCTATATCTCTCCATCCTCAGATGCTGGAATTCCGTTTTATGAAAGCTAATGCCTACATCGCCTACGAAAAGGGGAGTCCAGATATGGCGCTTGCATATCTGACTGAACTTGCTTCAAAGTGCGAGGATAAGGGATGGGAATATGAGGGAAATGCAGTGGAGAAGGATTTTTTTAAGGATGCGATGAATCAATATTGCTATTCTTTCTATCTGATTGGAACTCAGCAGTCTATGGAGGCCTTCCGTGCCCTTTCGGAAAAAATGCTTCAACTTTACCCGAATGATGCTCAGTTTATGAACAATATCGGAGCATATTATATGGTCGGCTGCAAGGAGCCTAAAAAGGCCTATAAACAGTATTGCAAGGTGTTGAAGAAATATCCTCAGGATTATACCGCCCTGAAGAACTGCATACTCATCACACGCAGGCTGAAGAATTTTAAAAATGAAGCCAAGCATCTGGAAGAGTTTGTGAAAATCGCTTCAGACCAAGAGAAATCTGCTGCTGAAATGCGGCTCAAAGCGCTGAAAACCAAATAGATGGATGTCTCATTCTTCATATCGTCCCGATTGAAATCCAAGAAGGGACTTGTCGTCGGATGCATCACTGTCAGTTTTGTAGTGATGATAATTGCCGTGGCGGTAGCTTCAGGATTCCGCAGGGAAATCTCCTCATCCCTTTCCCAGCTCGGGGGAGACATAGCAATAACGCCTCCTAGTCTGAATGTGCTGGATGAAAGTTTCCCGATTGAGGAAAATCCGTCGTATCTACCTGATCTCATGGCACTTGATTGTGTCAAAGATGTTGTTCCGGCAGTCTATAAGGCGGGAATGGTCAAGAGCGGGGACCTCCTTCACGGTGTCCTTTTCAAGGGGATTCCTATGGAAAATCCCGATAGCGTTTCTTTCCCTGTTTCCATTCCTTCGCGCCTTGGGGAACTCCTCGGTCTTTCACAAGGAGATGAGATGCCCGCTTATTTTATCGGCGACAGATTGAAAATCAGGAAGTTTCGGATAGTTTCCCTTTATGATGACCTGGTCCGGACGGACGACAAACTGCTTGTATATGCTCCCTTGCAGGATATTCGCAGGCTCAATGGCTGGGATGAAGGCCAGGTTTCTACCCTTGAGGTAATCCTTGATGACGGATACAAAAGCGTAAAATCACTTGATGATGCGGCTTATGGAATAGGTATGCTGGTGAGCGACTATTCTGCCTCAAGCGAACATCCTGTCATAGCCACCTCTTCTGCAAGGCGTTATCCGGTGCTTTTTGACTGGCTTCAGGTAATTGACCTCAATGTACTTGTCATCCTCATCCTTATGACCATTGTTGCAGGCTTCAATATGATTTCCGGACTGCTGATAATGCTTTTTGAAAACATATCCACCATAGGCTTGCTGAAGTCTATGGGAATGAAAACCACTGCAATTGCCCGCATCTTCCTTTATAAAGGGTCAGTTATGGTGTTTAAGGGTATGCTTCTGGGCAATGTCATTGCCCTGCTGATTTGTTTCCTGCAGGAGAAGACTCATATTTTACGGCTTAATCCTGAGAACTATTTTGTTTCCTTTGTCCCGATGAATGTGGACTTGTCAGTAATCCTGTTATCCGACATCGTCTCGTACCTGGTCATAGTGCTGCTGCTATTGCTGCCGTGCATCTTCATCTCCAGGGTGGATCCTTCCGAATCGGTTCGGGTAAAATGATTATCTGGGACATATCTCGCATATGGCATCGTACAGGCAAAGTACGCTGTCAACATATGCTATCGTTTCATATCCCTGGAACTTCCCAAGTTTGACGGATTCTTCCTGAAGGATGGAATCCTCCCTCATCAAAGGAATAAGTTTCACTATCTCATCCCAGTTGTCAGGGTTGACATTCCTGCTGGCTGCAAAATTCCTGCAATCTATGATTCTGCCCTCTCCGGCATTGTATGCTGCAAGGGTGAATTTTATAAGTTCCTCGTCACTCAGATTGTATTTTGAGAACATATTCTGCAGTCTTTTGAGATGTTCTGTTCCTGTCTTAATGTTCTCCCTCGGGTTCAGAAGATCTTCGTTTCCATAGTGCTTCCCAGTGTGGGGCATTACCTGCATCAGGCCTACAGCTCCTCGCGGTGACCTGGATGCGATGGAGAACTTGGATTCCTGATAAACTACGGCAGCAAGCATCCTCCAGTCCCATCCTAAGGATTTAGCATTCTGCTTGATGATAGCGTCATATGGGCTTACTTCCTTGCACCTTATTCCTTTTTCCGCCTTTTTCAAAGGGTTGTAGCTGCCATAATAGCGTCCCACTGTGGACTGGAAATCTGCCGAAGATGTGAAGTGACCTATCCAGTTGTTGATTTGTCTCATCTGACCATTGGAACCATCTTTTACCGTCCAGACTATTCCATTGTGCAATTCCTTTGAAACCAGTAGGTTATCCATTTCTTTCTCCTCCCTGGAAACCAAGATGTCAATCTTTCCGTTCTTGAGTGAGTCCAGATAGTCTGTTCCTTTGTTTGCTGCCACAATCTTCACAGAACACCTGTTGTCTGATGCAAATTTTTCAAGCAACTCATAGTTCAAGCCTGTTTCAAGCCCTTTTGCGCCGTAGTTCTGGTCGTTCAAATCAATGGCGCAAACAATTTCTTTTCCTGCAAATGCTGCCATACTGCTGGCTCCACTGACCGTCCTCACCCTCTGGAATACGGGGGCTAGACATATAATCAGGGTTGATGCAAGAACTGTCCTGATTTTTCTTTTCGTCTTTTCTTTTAATATCATCTTATTCCATTTAGTCTGCCTCCTATCCCGTCGGGCGAACCAGAGCCCGACATCGAGGATTGCCTGCCTCCCCCTCCCAGGGGTTGCGATCCTGAAGCAGAAGTGTTTCTTCTTCCTGGCAGAATATAGAAAGGCCAGGATATTCCCACCTTGAACGCCCTTTGAGGGGCAATGTATCCGTCAGCTGAGAAATAGTCCGCTTTTCCTTTGCCCCAACCCATATTCAGGTTGACGACTTTGAGGAAAATGCAGGCTCTTTTCCACTGAATGTTCAGGAAAACGTCCACATATGGAACATTTCCGTACTTCTCCCTGTCCTGATTGTGAAATACTCCCAGAACTGGGTTGTAGGCGGGTGCATACCATTTTGTCGTGAACATTCCATTTGCTCCAACCTGCATCTGCATCACATTCTTCACTACGTTGAATTGGAAGTAATATCTCAGATTGCAGGAGAAAAGAGGCAGCGGCAGTACGTCCTCATTGGAGGAGAACTGTAGCAGAAGCCTGTGGTCGAGGTGGAATTTCCATATGGTAAAATCCTTTTTCAACGATGCGGCAATGACGCTCATCGGTGAATTATTCTGCCTTACGATACCTTCAGTATCATAATATATGTTTCCATCCAGCAGACCGTAACTGAATCCGGCTTCGAGTTTCCATCTAGGAATTTCAAGTCGGGCATTGACTTTGGTTACGGATGTCTTGCTGAAGTTGTTGTCCCATTTGAAATGGTTGGTGTACAGGTGCTGCTGATAGTAGTCCGGTTCCTTTAGAGAGGTTTCGAAACTTGCTTTCAGTGTCAGCGGACTGTTCCTGTCCCTTCGGAACGGGTATGCGCTGAAGGACAGGTTCGCATTGATACCGAAGTCATTGACTTCATAGCCTGCAAAATTGTATTTTCCGCTGGCATCCCAGGTCAGATATTTCTTGAACCTGCCGTTGGCCCCGGCATAAACATAAGCCGAATTGAGGGTTACGTTGTTCTTGGCTCCGATGTAGCTGTTCGGATTGAAGAGAAAATATTTGGCCATCTTATCCCCGACACCGACATCGATTTTGGATACTATAGCGTCGCTCTTGAACGGCTGCAGCCTCAGAAAAACCCTGTTTTCGAACTTCAGTACCCTCAGCGAGTCTGCACTTTTCGTAGGATTGATGTAGAACCTGTCGTTGTAGAAGGCTCTTCCTACAGCATCCGACAGACCTATCTCGTCCTTGTAAACCTTTCTGAATGAGCTCAGTTCACTGCTGTGTCCTATGAAGGCAGAGGTCAGGTCCTTGTTGATTGTATCCACTTTCACGGCAATACTTTCCAGTGAATCCTCCGCAATTTTTTCATACATCCTCTCGATGGCCAAGGAGTCCCCGCTTGCCAGAATGCTGTCCCTGTGGGCCTGTACCAGTTTGAGTGCTTTCTTTTGCTTTGCCTTTTCTATGAAATTGAACTGAATCCTGAATGTCTGGTCCAGATAGGCAGTGTGTTTCTTTAGCTTGTTGCTGGCACTATTCAATCTGATGTCTATTTCCCTGGCATCCACAGTCGTATCCCTAATCCAGCTGTTATCCTGGATTCCGCCGTTCTCGCTCTTTTCCACCATATGGTAGATGTAGCCGGTATGCATCAGGTACTTTTTGCCTAGATAGTTGAGGGCCACTACGGCCGTTCTGTTGTTGACCTTTTCCTTTTGAAGTATGCCGTTACCTCCAAAGCGGTGATATTCAAGGTTCAGGTTCAGCGCAGGGGTGATGTTCTGGGTCGAAAGAATCTTTATGTTCTGTTCCTCCTTTTCCTTGTTGGCGAAGAGGGTTCCCCAGTAGGCGAGTTCCGTGTATGGCGTCTTGGTATTGTAGTTAGGAAGTGATTCCGGACTGTAATTGTAGCATTGGTACGGCGTATAGAAGATGGCATTGTCTGTCTCTTCTCTTTTAAAATAGTTGTAAGTCAGTACAGGTGAGCCTATTACGCCGAGATATGTCGCATTGACATCGTTCTTGAAGAACGGATATTCGTGAAAATGAGCGTTGTAGCTCGTATCTGGAATGCTGACGTCAAGGTTCTGGAAATACCTCTCATGCGTCCACGATATCAGTCTCTTATACTGCATTGAATCAGGAAGGACATAAGTGCTGAGCACCCTTGGAGTTGCTTCAATTATACTGTCCTTGACTGCTTTGATACTGTCTTTTACCTCCATCTTCCTCCTCATCGCCTCGATCTTCGCAGGAAGGGCCTGCTCATAGTCATATTTTTTCCTTTCTTTTCTGCTTAATGAGGAATACCAGGCATTGAATTTTGCAGTGGCAACGTCTGTGGAGTCCTTGATATAAAGCGAATCCAGAAGGTGCAGTTCCAATGTGTCTCCTGCTGCCATCAGGGAGTCTCTTACGCTAACCCTTGTTGCTGAGTCCTTTATGGCTATGTAATATTTGTATCGGAGAGGGTCGCTCAGGCGGAGGGAATCCGGAACCTTTATGGTATCTGCCGGGTTGATGACCAGAGTGTCAGCCACAATGCTGTCATTGAGGCTGATGCTGTCATTGCGACTGATGCTGTCAATAGAGAGGGTATCCGGGACACTTGTAAGTTCCAGAGAATCAGCGACTGCACCCAGCCTTGCCATACGGCCAGCATCTATACCGAATGACTCTGTTGCAATCACAGCAGTGACTGCTACCGGGAACCATATTTTCGCCAAAAACTTTCTCATAAACCCGGCAAAGGTACGGATTTCTGCTTAAATGTCCAAATCGTGCTCTTGTGTTCCCCGAAATGTGTATATTTGCAGTTTATGAGTTATTATTCATTTGATTCTATGGAAACAATCTTTGTAAAGACGGGGACCACTCTTGCAAGTCAGATATATAACTGTCCGGATGCCGATCCGGTTCCGGCATTGGATGCCATTCTGGCGGGCTATGACAGGGTTTATGCTGTGGCGGACTCCCTTGCGGCGGAGAAATGTCCTTGTGCAGGAAAAATTGTGGAGCATCTTTCATCAAAAGGTTGTCCCATATTCGGAATCAATGCCTCAGAAGCAGAAAAATCAATGGATACCGTCCTCGCAATAGCATCTTTTCTTATGGAACAGGGGGCTGACAGGGATGCCCTTGTCCTTGCCATTGGAGGCGGAATCACTACTGATATGACAGGATTTGCTGCTTCCATATATAAAAGGGGAGTCCGGTTCGCCTTCTTCCCGACCACCCTCCTTTCGCAGGTAGATGCCGCAATAGGAGGAAAGACAGGTGTCAATTTCCTGAATTACAAGAATATACTCGGCGTCATCAGACAGCCGGAATTTACCTTCCTCTCTCCTTCTGTCCTGTTGTCCCTTCCAAAGGAAGACCTTTTGTGCGGATGTGCGGAGATGCTCAAGACTTTCATCATTCAGGACGACGGAAACTATCAAAAGGCGGTTTCCTTGTTTTCCGCCCTCCATCAAGGAGTCCATCTTTCATCCCTTTTGTCTGAAATTTCAGCCCTCGTGGGAGCCTCGGCGAGAGTAAAGGCAGGAGTGGTCAGCCGTGACCAGTTCGAAAAGGGGGAGAGGCGTAATCTCAATCTCGGACATACTTTCGCCCACGCAATGGAGTCTCTGGCTATGGAAAACAATATCCATCTTCCCCACGGACTTGCTGTGGGTATCGGAACCGTCCTGGCGGCAAAGTGCGCTGATTCTTTGGGGCTTTCCGATGGTAGTCTTGAAAGGAGGCTGAGAACTGACTTCAATGCCTGCGGATTGCCTGTTGATTGTCCTTTCCCTCTGGAAAACCTTGCACCTGCAATGTACAAAGACAAGAAGGCAGCCGGCAAGAAGGTTCATTTCATCTTGCCGGAGGGAATCGGAAAGGTGGTGGTCAGGGATATGACCCCGGAGGAAGCAGTTGAATTGATTGGTTGAATGTTAATTTCCCCTTGTGATATGATTTGCACAACTTTACAGAATAAAAATATTGAACAGTTGCTGGATGCTCTTTCCCAGTGTGAAATGGCTGAGATAAGGCTTGACAGATGTACTCTTTCCGAAGATGATATCCAGACTGTCTTCAGTTCGGACCGTTCTCTTGTGGCAACCTGCCGTATTGCGGACCTTTGTCAGGCTGACACTTCTGCTCTGCCTGAGGCTGCAAAACAGGCAAGGGCCGCGCAGAAGGCTGAAAACTTGCTCACGAAGGCTATAGTTGCGGGGGCTTCCTGGGTGGATGTCGAGATGGAAGCTCCAAAGGAGATGTCCAAGAGGTTGCGTTCCCTTGCCTATGAGTATGGAACTACCTTCATCAGGTCATATCACGATTTTACTAAAACCCCTTCGGAAGAAGAACTTGGGAATATATTGAAGAAGTGCCTCTATCACGGAGCAGACCTCGTCAAAATCGTTACCACGGCTTCTTGCAAGGAGGATGTTGAAAGGGTGTTTTCACTATATAAACACGCTCCTCAGGGCCGTCTGATAGCATTCTGTATGGGTGAGGCCGGTCGGGACAGCCGTCTGGACTGCCTTCTTGAGGGGGCTCCTTATACCTATGCCTGCCTGGACGAGACGGAGGCGGCTGCTCCGGGGCAGATTCCATTCAGGAAAATGATGCAGGATGTCTATGGCGATTTTACATTCATCAATAGTGGTCGTATCCAGAAGGCTCCCGCATCCAAGAGTTATGCTCAAAGGGCCGTTATAGCAGCTTCGCTTGCAGAGGGCGTTTCTGTCCTGGAGGGATATACCTCCTGTTCGGACACCGACTCTGCCGTTCGGGTGGCCAGGGCTCTTGGGGCAAGGGTTGAGATAGATGGTGACAGAATTGAAATAGAGGGAATAGGAGCATCGTGCGGGCAGCATCCTTTGACATCACTGAATGTCGGAGAGTCCGGACTGCTTACAAGGATGATGATTCCGCTTTGCGCTGCCATCAGTCCTTCCAAAGTGGAGTTTACCGGTGAAAAGACTCTCTGTATTCGTCCGTTGAAAGGGGTAAGGGAGACGATGGAGGCCTTCGGTGCCACCATAGACTGTCCTGAAGACGTTGTTACTGTGCCGTTTTCAGTGTGCGGACCATTGAAGAACGGACGTATTGAAGTGTCCGGAAGTGAGGGTTCCCAGCTTATCACAGGTCTGCTGATGGCCCTGCCGTTGTCACATAAGAATACCACCCTTGTAGTTCATAATCCAAAGAGCATTCCCTATCTGGTAATGACTCTGGAGGTGCTCAAGCGCTTCGGCATCAAGGCGTCATATGAGATGCTCGGTGACGAGGACTTCCTCAATAGTGACGGTGACCTGAGATACTGCACGGACATCGTCTTCAGGATAAAGGGCAATCAGAGATACCGCAGCGCAGATTTTGCGATAGAAGGAGACTGGAGCGGTGCCGCCAATCTGCTTGTCATAGGCGCAGTTTTCGGAAGCGTCACTGTGTCTGGCCTCAATACAGAGTCGTCCCAGGCTGATTTCCAGATTGTTCCGGCCCTTGTGGATGCCGGTGCGGTGGTTTCTCAGTTGGATGAACCGGAGGGGGATATAACCGTGACCAGAGGGCCTTTGACGGCATTCTCGATGGATGCATCCAATTGTCCGGATCTGTTCCCTATTCTTTCCGTTCTGGCTCTTTTCTGTGATGGAAGCAGTCGCATTTCCGGCCTTGGAAGGCTTTCAACTAAAGAAAGTGACAGGAAAACTGCAATATTGGATATGCTTGAGGGGCTTGGACAGAAAGCCAGTGTGGACGGGGATACTCTTGTGGTGTCAGGATGCCCTCTTGCAAGGAGGCTTCTGTTCCATTCGCGTGGAATGAGTCTTCCTTGCGGAGCGACTGCCCTCCTTCGTGGAGGTCGCTTCACCTCAAGTCACGACCACAGAATGGCAATGGCCTTGAGCGTTGCCTCCCTCGCGGCAGACAGCCCTTTGGAGATTGACGACAAGGACTGCGTTGCCAAATCCTACCCTCACTTCAACCACGTTTTTGATTCTTTATAATTTAACGATGAATACTTTCGGTAGAAATTTCAGGGTTTCCATTTTTGGGGAATCCCACGGTGAGAAAATAGGTGTCGTCATTGACGGCGTAAAGCCTGGGCTGGAACTTTCGGAAGAAGACCTTATGGAGGATATCCTCAGACGAAAGAGCGGTGCAAAAGGTACAACGCCTCGTATTGAAGCGGATAAACCATTGATTGTTAGCGGATTGTATGATGGGAAAACAACAGGTGCACCACTTGCCATCCTCTTTGACAACACCAACACCCATTCCTCCGACTACTCTCTTTTCAAGGATATTCCACGTCCAGGACACGCCGACTACACGGCATCCCTGCGCTTTGGCGGATATCAGGACCCACGCGGAGGAGGACATTTCTCCGGAAGACTCACTCTTCCGGTTGTGGCAGCAGGAGCAGTTGCCAAAAAGATGCTCGGGGCATCCTTCCGTTCTGAAATCATCAGCCTTGGAGGGGAGACGGATTCGTCTGTCTGGCCATC
>CAMBRR010000018.1 GCA_945870315.1 uncultured Bacteroidales bacterium | reverse complement strand
GCTATCGGAATGGACAGGGAGGCAAACGGCTCGACTGCCGGCTCGAAACAGATGAGAATGTTCATTGACGACATCACCATCAAGGTGGTTCAGGTTAACGACAACCCTGAACTGACCGAGCCGGAACTTTCTGCAAAGGCAAGGTTCACTGATGCCACCATCAAATGGAATCCGGTAACGGGAGCCGAGGGCTACAAAATCTCCCTGAACGGTGCACAGGTGGCCACCCAGACAGAAACCTCATATTATATGACAGACCTGGATATGAACACCGATTACACCCTGAAGGTCGAGGCCTACGACCGCACCCAGAGTGCAGTTAGCGAGGTGAAGTTCAAGACCAAGAATGTTTGGCAGGTCAAGCTGACAGAGAGTTGCCGAAAGGCATCGTTTGAATGGGATGCATTGGAAGCCGATTATCCTCCTCTTGATCAGAACGGCAACAAGAGACTCTATCAAATGGAGGTCTATACTGATGCTGAATGCGCAAATTGTGTGATTTCCTGCTATTCTTATAATGGTTACGCATCTACAAATACAACCTTTGCAAACTCCTCGTGGCTTGGCAAATCCGGTGGAGCCAACCTCAAATACAATACAAGAATAACCGTCGGAGGTCTAAAACCGGCAACGAACTATTGGTTCCGTGTCCGCAGTCTCGAACATGTCAAAATCACTCATCACTCAACAGGTGGCGACAAGGAAATGTCCAATCCTGCGGGTACTTCGGAGTGGTCAACGCCTATAGCATTCACTACCCCTGTAAGACACGTTGAAAACGGGGACGATGTAGTTGCATTCTGTAGTTTTGACGACCTTTGCGTGCACGCCGACTATGGTAATGCCTGTCCAGGTATCACTCCTGGAATAGGCAACAGGGGAGGTGTCGCAAAAGCCTGGAACAATGGAGCCGAATACTGGACAGGCAACTATTGCACCTATGAACTCGCTATCACCGGGCACGAAACCAAGACTTGGGGATTTGCCAATGACTGCTCATCGTATGTGAATGGCGTAGCCAAGCCGATTGAGCGTAAACTCTACATCGGCAACCAATACTCCGGTGATATGGACGGCTGGTATGTGGATCAGGTGGCACGTCCTGCAATGGGTGCAATTTTGCTTGATGCCAATAATGCATTCGTGGCAACGCCGGCATTGAATAGTGAGCTCCTTAGCGAGGATGGTCGTGACTGCGTGTTGACATTCCGCTATATGGGTATCTCCAACAGTCCGGAGAATTATAATCAGCATCTTGTCATCAGAGTTTATGATTCAAGTTCTTACAGAAATGTGAAAACCATAGACCTGGCCAAGCCTTATTTGGAAGGCAGTGCGGCCAAGAATTCTGATTTCACTCAACTCTTTGATTGGAACTATGCCAGCATTGAACTTAACGTCAAGAAGGGTGAGAGTGTGATGATTCTCAACCAAACGGGCTCTGGTGCTTCACGAATCGTCATCGACGAATTTAAGATAGTGACCAAGTAAATTTCGTTTCATTTTGTTGACTTGCAGCCAGCCGTCAAACTTCCAAGGAGGGGCGGCTGGCTTTCCAATATTTTCATATTCCTTGTATTTCATATCTTTTTGTTTCATATCTGTTTATATATTTTATCTTTGTCAAAAAATTACGAAATATGAAATATTTCCGAAAACTGCTTTCCCTTGCGGCCTTCGCCGCAGTTGTCTCCGCCTTTGGCGGATGTTCAGACCGTACGGTCTGCGTGAAGCCTCCGATGATGGGCTGGAGCTCCTGGAATGCCTATATGGTGGATATTTCGGATTCCATCATCACCCATCAGGCAGACCTGATGGTTCAGAAGGGCTTGAAGGAAGCGGGGTATAATTTTGTCAACATCGATGACGGTTTCTTCGGACACAGGGATTCAGCCGGCTATATGATACCGCATCCGCAGAGGTTCCCGAAGGGGTCGGCGGGGATGAGGGCTCTCTCTGACTACATCCATTCCCTCGGTCTGAAGGCCGGAATATATTCCGATGCGGGGCACAACACCTGCGGGTCAAGCTACAATCACGATTTGAACGGCTTCGGAGCAGGTCTTTGGTCACACGACATCCAGGATGCACAGAGGTATTTCAATGAGTGGGACTTTGATTTCATAAAAATCGACTATTGTGGTGCCCGCGATTTGAAACTCGATGAGCAGCAGCGGTATATGCAAATCCGCACCGTGATTGACAGCATTGCCTCCAAGCCGGTTGAAATCAACATCTGCCGATGGAACTATCCGGGTACCTGGGTGGACAGGGCCGGGGAATCCTGGAGAATTTCTGCTGACATCCGTCCTGTCTGGTCCTCAATCAAATACATTGTCGGGAAGAATCTCTATCTTTCGGCATACGCCTCCGGCGGACATTACAATGATATGGATATGCTGGCAGTGGGCTACAACATCAAGCCTTCTCCTTTCTGGGAGGATGGCCTGGGACTCAGCTACACTGAAGAAGAGGCTCATTTCGGGATATGGTGCATTATGAGTTCCCCTCTGCTCCTGGGCTGTGACATCGAGTATATCCCTCAGGAGACGATGGACATAATCACGAATCCGGAACTCATAGCACTCAATCAGGATCCTCTCGGACTTCAGGCCCACGTGGCGCAGCATTCGGGAGAGACTTACGTTTTCGTGAAGGATATATTGAAAAAATGGGGCAACACCAGGGCCGTGGCTCTGTACAACCCTGCCGACACCGCGGCCCGTTTTACGGTTGCTCCCGAGGAACTGGAGTTTGCAGGAAAGATCAAGGTACGCGACCTGAATCAGAGGGCAGATCTCGGAGTGTTTGATTCCGTTGACATCCTCCTGCCTCCTCATTCCGCAAAACTGCTGAAAGTTGAGGGCAGGCGCGTTGAGCCTATGCTCTATGAGGCTGAATGGGGCTATTGCCCTGCATTCACTGCAATTGCCGGGAGCGGTTGCAAATATGTGCCGGTGGAGGATGCCTCTGGACGTGCTGTGGCTATGAATCTCGGCGGTTCTCCTGAGAACTGTCTGGAATGGAAGGATGTGCACAGCCTCAGGGGAGGTGACTATGTGCTATCTCTCACCGTGGCATCGGGGGATGCTGCAGGGGATGTCCGACTGGATGTCAATGGGGAGGAAGTCATTGCCGGCTCAGTTGAGGAAGTCGGGAAATATGCCGTTCTGAACTTCCCTTGCACTCTCCGGAAGGGAGGCAACCTGGTCAGGGTCTGGAATGACTCCCTTGTCCTTCCTGCAATCGACAAACTTACATTGAGAAAAATATGATTATGGACCGAAGAGAATTTCTGAACATTTCTTTCTGCTCACTTGCGGGGCTTGCCTTATCGGGCAGCCTTACTCCCGCAGAGGCGCGTAAAAGAATGCGGGACGCGCAGTACAGTATGGTGATTCTGGGTGACACCCACTTTGACGCCGAACCTGCCTCCGTCTATCATTCTTTCTATGACGAGCCTGTGGAATGGCTGAACCGCGTCCAGAGGGAGGAATTTGCCCGCAATGGGGAGATGTGGCGCGAAAGATGCCCGAGACTGCTCAAAAGGGCCGCCTGCCTTGTTGACGAAAACACCAGGATGGCCTTGCAGATGGGAGACCTGATTCAGGGGGACTGCGGGAATCCGGATGTCCACAGGAAGATGCTGGAGGATGTGATGAACAGGTTCAAGGCGGAGTTCGGTGGACTGCCTTTCGTGACAGTCTCCGGGAATCACGACATCAGGGGCAAGGGGGCAAGGGCCGCCTACAATGAATATATGCCGAAGAGGATGTCCCAAGAACTTTCCAAGGAAATTCTGAAGACAACCTTCGGATTCAATGTCGGGGACGATGCCTATCTGGTGCTGGACTTCAACCGTCCTGACGATGCCGAGACGGAGAAACTTCTCTCAGATTCCAAAGGTGCCCGCCACACTTTCGTTATTTCTCACGGCCCTCTGTTTCCGATGGATTCGGACAGTTGCAGATGGTTCTATCACGGTGCTGACAAACCGGAAGACACACAGGCCCGCAGGCATTTCAGGAGAGAGTTCGCAAAACGAAAGGTAATCTGCCTGTGCGGGCACTCGCACCACACCCGTCTGACGGAATGGAAGGGGGATGGTGGTCTCATTACACAACTGGAAATGGCCAGTGTGTGGGCGGGTGAGGCCAACGGAATATACAAGGTTCATTGTGATGACCCGCAGAAATACGGGTTGAACAGGATGAACAAGAAAACGATGCCTGATGGAAGCCCGATAAAGGACGAATCTGCGCTTTTCGACGAATATCGGCCGGGATTGACCAGATATCTGGATTCCATAGCCGCCGGATCCTACAAGATGAGGGTGTCGGACAAGAGCGTGGAGGTGGACTTCTATCCGGGCGACGACACATTCTGCGCAACGACATTCAAGTTGCGATAAGTTTATATTTCTTAAAATTAAATATTTACATGAAAAAATCTATGATATTGGCAGGAGCGTTGCTGGTGCTCGCCTCCTGCGCCCCGAAGCAGGCAAGATGGACTGAAGAAAAGGCAAATCAATGGTATGATGCCCAGGGATGGCTGGTCGGCTGCGACTACATCCCATCGGATGCCATCAACCAGATTGAGATGTGGAGCAGTGACACCTACAACCATGACCTCATCGACAAGGAACTCTCCTGGGCTGAGAACCTTGGGTTCAATACCCTCAGGGTCTATCTGAGCAGCGTTGTGTATGAGAATGATGCTCAGGGTCTTAAGACCCGTATGGACGATTTCCTTGGAATCTGCGAATCTCATTCCATCCGTCCGCTTTTCGTTTTCTTTGATGACTGCTGGAATGCGGAGTCCTGGTACGGAGTGCAACCTGAACCAAAGCCCGGTATTCACAATTCCGGATGGGTGCGTGACCCTTCGGATGCCCTGAGGGCCGACACTGTGGCTCTCTACCCGAAACTTGAGAAATACATGAAGGATGTCCTGAAGACTTTCTCGAAAGACAGCCGCATTCTGATGTGGGACCTCTACAATGAACCGGGCAATTCGCGTTACAAGTCCTCAAGCCTTCCCCTGCTGAAAAAGGCTTTTGAATGGGCACAGTCTGTCCGCCCTTCACAGCCTCTGACTTCGGGGGTCTGGAGCAATCCTCTGAAGGAACTCAATGAATTTCAGCTCGCAAATTCCGACATCACATCCTATCACTGCTACAGTGGACCTGAAGCCCAGCAGCACGCGATTGACACCCTCAGGGCCTATGGCCGTCCTCTTGTCTGCACTGAGTATATGGCCAGGACAAAGAACTGCACCTTCCAGAACACCCTTCCGATTCTGAAAGCAAACAATGTGGCGGCAATCAACTGGGGCTTCGTGGCCGGAAAGACCAACACCATCTTTGCCTGGGATGAACCGCTTCCTGACCTTGCGGAGCCTCCTGTCTGGTTCCACGACATCTACCGTCAGGACGGAACTCCGTTCAGTGAAGAGGAGGTCGCCCTGATCAGCACTCTTGCGGGGAAGTAAGATACACCGGGGTGTCCGGGACTGAAAACGGAAGCCTCTTGTTACAGAATGGTCTTCAGTGCGAATCCTCCGCCCGGAGCGAGGTGAACCTTGAATGGAACTGTGGTGTCGAGGGCTTTCTCTTCACGCCTGTAGTCGATTCCTTTCTTGTGTGCGTTCGGCCCGTCGCTGAAAATGACTGCCCGGCATTCCTTTCCGAGGAATGACAGGTCAATCTCTAGGTCGCGTGGTGTCCAGCAGGTGATTCCTCCGATGTACCAGGTGTTTCCGCTTCGGCGCGCCGTCACGATGTACTCTCCGACCTCTGCAGCAAGAACCCTTGTCTCATCCCAGACAGTCGGCACCCCTGCGATGAACTCGGTGGACTCTTTCTCGCGCAGATAGTTTGAAGGGGAGTCGCAGAGCATATTCAGAGGCGAATCGAACACCATATACAGAGCCAGCTGGTGGCATCTGGTTCCCTGGCTCATCGGCTCGCTGTAATTTGCCCGGTAGGCATTGCGGGAAGCATTGAGCATCGCCCCCTGGGTGTAGTCCATCGGTCCGGACACCAGTCTTACGAAAGGCAGGGTGACGTCGTATTTCATCTGGTCCACATCCGCCTTGCTCCATTTCATCGTCTCCAGGCCATGCACGCCCTCAACGTTCAGAACATTCGGCCAGGTCCTTGTGATTCCTGCCGGCTTGTGGGTCCCGTGCAGATCAAGCACAAGTCCGTACTTTGCTGCAGTCTCCGCCGCACGGTAGTTGAAACCGGTCATCAGACAGTCGTCCCTGTCCATAAAGTCCACCTTGAATCCCTTAACGCCCATTTCAGCGTAATGGCGGCAGACATTCTCCATATCCCTTTCAAATGCGGCATATCCTGCCCAGAGGATGATTCCGACATTCTTCGATGCGGCATAGTCCACGATTCCCTTCATGTCAATTTCCGGATTGATCTTCAGGAGGTCCTCTCCCTTGCCGACAGCCCAGCCGTCATCAAGAATCACGTATTCAATGCCGTTGGACGACGCAAAATCAATGTAATATTTGTAGGTCTGCGTGTTGATGCCCGCCTTGAAGTCCACTCCGTAGAGATTCCAGTCGTTCCACCAGTCCCATGCTACCTTGCCGGGTTTGATCCAGGAAACATCCTCAATGCGCGAAGGCTCGGCCAAAAGCCATCCTGCATCGCTCTGTGCAATCTGGATGTCGGTCCCGATGACGGCAGCCCTCCACGGGAAAGTCCTCGGCGCATCCACTGCCACAAGGAAGTCTTCATATTCATTGACCTTACCCTGGATGTTGTTGTAACCTCCGTCAACGACAGTTTTCGGGCATGGTGCAAACTCCGCCTCAAGTGAATTAACGGAAGCCCCCTTGTACAGGTACATCCCCGGGTAACCATTCAGGTTGACGTCTGCTATGCAGATTTTCACTCCCTCTCCGGCATCCACCAGAAGCGGCAGAAAGGCAAGTCTCCCCTGATTGAGCCCTGAAACCGGGGCCACGGTGTAAAGATTTTCAAAAGAATTGAAGAGCTGGCTCCTGAAATCCCCGTCAGTCCCTTTCTTGACATACGGCAGGGTGACGGTCCAGTCCTGAGGGAAATTGTAGGCAACCTGCTCCCCGCTGATTTCAAACGGTTTGGAAAGTGTGGTTGCAAAACGGTAGGCCACGGCGTCTTCATATACCCTGAACTCCAGTGACCATCCTCCCTTGAAGCTGATTGTCAGACTGTTGTAATTCTCCCTGACTGAGGATGCCTTGTATAGCGAAGCCTCCAGAATTGAATCTTTGCTGCCCCGTGTCACCTTCGCAATCTTCGGCTCCCTGCCCCAGACCTGTCCGTCAGAAAGGGTCATCGAAATGGGTGAAGGCTCCAGGACCGTCCTCCCCTCGTAGCTGATTCCGTAATTTACCGCACTGCCGACAGTAATTTCGGCCTCAATCTTCCCGGACGGGGAAACAACTTTGTAGGAACGGTCTTTTGCCGTGAGCGTCAGCGCCGTAAGCAGGGTCAGAAGGAAAAATGCAATTCGTTTCATATTTTCGGAATATTAAATATTTTGTAAATTTTTATATATCCTTACTTCATTCATAAACCCTACAAATATAAGAAATCTATTCTTTTTGCCAAGTGTGAGTTTGGCCTTTTCAAATGATTGGCAAATCCTCCGGGATGGGTAAAACAAAAGAAGCGGTCCGAAAAGGGCCGCTTCTTTTTAAGTATGTCGCAAATTACTATCTGAACTGAGCGAACTCAATGTCTTTTGCAGCTCTTTCAGCGAGTTTCTCGCATTTGCTTGCTTTCTCGATGTTAGCCTTTACAGCGTCAGCTTTGCCCTGGCGAGCAGCGGCAACTGCGCGGAGGTAAGCAGCGTTAGGGCAGTCGCATTTGAGAGCAGCTGCAGGAGCGGTGTTGCCATTGAGGAGAGCTACGAGAGCGGCATTGTAACCGTCTTTTCCAGCGAGTTTGGCAGCAGCGTCAGCATATTTTCCATTGAGAACGTCAACAACTGCAAGGTTTTCCTTGGCAGTTTCTGAACCGGCAGCCTTGAAATATTTTGCAGCCTCGTCTTTCTTGCCTTCACGAAGAGCGATAACACCCATTGCATTGTTCCAGTCAGAATCCTGTGCACATTTGCCAAGAGCAGCTTTTGCATCATTAACCTTGTCCATCTTGAGGTAGGTTACAGCAAGGTTGTACTGGCCGTTTGCACTGTTATATTTCTCAACTGCTTTCTTATAAATGGCAACTTTCTGGTCGTTCTCCTTAACAAGGGTAGCTGCACGAAGAAGAGCGGTCTCGTCAAGAACGTCGATATTCTCTTCGATGAGGGAAAGGAGCTCTTCGTTGGTGTAGTTCTGATACTCTACATTTGCAATGAATCTTGCACGACGGAGCTCTGGAAGAACCTCTTTTGCAAGAGTCTTGTAAACAGCAGACATGTTCTTGATTTCTTTCTCACGAACTGCAGGATCGCTGTACATAGACAGAACGCGGATGATAAGATCCTTATCCTCAAGGTCAGAACCGGCAACGAGTGACTGGAAGCCTTCCCAGTCCTCACCGATGCTCTTTACATTGACAGGAGCATCAACAGGGTTCTTCTTGGTAACCTTTCCAAAAGCCTTCTCAGCAGACTTTGAACGGTTGTCAGAGAGTTTTTCGTTGAGAGCAACGTCTCCATCCGGAGAAGCGTAAGCGACTACGTCAGTGCTGGTGATAGTCTTGCGCTCGTTGGCTTTGATTTCTTCGAGAGCAGCCTGGAAGTCTTTAATAGACTGAGACTTAAGCTGGCTGTTTCTAACAGTTGCATTGTTGATGGTGTATAGAACCTGACCTTCAGCAGTCTGTTTGATGATTTCCTGGTAGTTGTCAGCCTTGAGGTCGAGTTTGCCTTTCTGGCATACGAGCATGTAAGTTGTGTTTGCTCCATCAGCAACCTTCTTGGTAGGAAGATCAATTGATTTTGCTTTGTACTTAACAGTTCCGCGAAGTTCGAGGTAGCATTTCTCCATACCAGGAGCATATGCAAAATGAACTTTCTTTGTAACAGTTGTACCAGCAGAAGGGACTACTTGATAATTGTCCTGAACTTTTTCGCCCTGGAACATATAAGGCTCCATCTTTACTTCACCACCTTCATAAACGATAACCGGAGTTACTTCAAGGATGGCTTTCGGGTGGAAATAATCCTCTGGATAGGTTACTGAAACTGTTGCGTCAATCTCTCCGGCTACCACTTCGAGCACGGCAGGATTGCATTTGACTGTGACATTTTCTGCCATTTCAGCCATTTTCTCAGGTGAGCTACAAGCAACGGCAGCGATGCCGAGAATAGCTGCAGACAAGAATTTGATACCTTTTTTCATTTTTTACAAAAATTTATGGTTTTAACTTACTTGTACACATTTCGTGCAAAGGTAATCAAATTTTTATATTTTTGGGGTTCACACATACATATTTTAAAGCCTTTTAGTAACTTTGTGCCACTATGACAGGATCTGAATTACAAATATTGAAAAATAAGTACGACATCATCGGAAATGACCCCCAGCTGAACAGGGCTCTGGAGGTTGCGGTTGCTGTCGCGCCTACTGATATCACGGTGTTGATTACCGGTGAAAGCGGAGTAGGAAAAGAAAATCTACCCCGCATCATACATAATAATAGCCGTAGAAAGAACGGAAAGTATTTTGCTGTCAACTGTGGAGCAATCCCGGAAGGGACCATCGATTCCGAGTTGTTCGGCCACGAAAAAGGTTCCTTCACCGGAGCCAACGAGATGCGCAAGGGTTATTTTGAGGAAGCCGATGGAGGTACACTCTTCCTTGATGAGATAGGGGAGATGCCGCTTGCGTCACAGGCCAAGCTTCTGCGTGTACTGCAGAGCGGAGAATTCATTCGCGTAGGTTCTTCCAAGGTGCTCAAGACGGACGTTAGGGTAATTGCTGCCACCAACGTGAATCTGATGCACGCAGTATCCAAAGGCAAATTCAGGGAAGATTTGTACTACCGTCTCAATGCAGTCAACATCTCAATGCCTGCCTTGAGGGAACGTCCTGCAGACATAAACCTGCTTTTCAGGAAGTTCGCTTCTGACTTTTCTACCAGGTATGGAATGGCAAGAGTCACTCTTGACGAAGATGCATCCATTCTTCTGCGCCGTTACCGCTGGCCGGGCAATATCCGCCAGCTCAAGAATGTAGCTGAGACCATCACTGCCATCGAAGCAGGTGCATTGGCATCTCCTTCCGAGAAATGTGTCATTACAGCCAGCATAATTTCCAAGTACATCCCTAAAGATGAGCCTAACCTTCTGCCTGTCAAGTCTTCTGTATGGCAGGAGACAACGGACGGCAACAGTGAAAGAGAGGCCATCATTCGCACTCTTTTCCAGCTTAAACAGGATGTGGAATATCTTAAGGGTATCGTTGCAAAGGCTGGCCTGACAGACAAGGCGGCCCCTCATCTTCACACGGCCATTCCTATGCCGGAATCAACTGATAATGAGGCTTATAATGTTGATGATAAATGGATAATACAGCCGGAAGAGGACCCGGAAGAACAGGAAGCAAAGGCCAGTTCCGAAGAAGATGAAGATATGACTGTGAATTCAAATTATCAGGCCTTGATAAAGAAAGCGCTTCAAAAGCACAACGGCAATCGCAAAGCAGCTGCTGAAGAACTCGGTATCAGCGAGCGCACGCTATATAGAAAACTTAAATCAATGTAATTATATGTCAATCAGGACTTTATATATATCTTTAGTTCTTTTTGCCGCATCACTTATGGTTTCATCTTGCGGTATATATTCGTTTACGGGAACCTCCATCCAACCGGATGTGAAAACCGTGACAATCAACTATTTTGAATACAAGGCCTTGAAAGTAAACCCTTCTCTCAGCAATGATCTTACTGAGGCATTGAGAGACAAATTCATCAAGTTGACAAAATTGGAGCAGGTGGATATTGACGGAGACCTGGAGCTCATCGGTGCAATCACGGGCTACGATGTCAAGGCGACAGCCATCAATGCCCAGGAGCAGGCAGCTCAGAACCGCCTTACCGTGACGGTAAAGTTGAGTTTTGTCAATCGGAAACATCCGGAAGACGATTTTGATGACAAATCTTTCTCAGCATATGCCGACTTCGATGCAATGCAATCGCTGGAAGCAGTCCAATCATCTCTGTGTGAGGAAATTATAGAGAAGTTATGTGAAGATATGTTCAATGCATCTGTCGCAAATTGGTAAACTATGGACAATTATATAGACCTGAAGAAACTTAATCTTGACGAACTGGTGGGTGTAGTGAATCTTTATCCCTGGTTCGGAGGTGCCCGCAAGCAGTTGTGCGAGAGGATGACAGGTGCCTGGGGAGAAGGTCAGCTTTCGGATGCCGCTCTCTATGTCGGTTCGCGCAAGATGCTCTCCGGGATGTTCCGTGAATCCCAGTGCCAGGACTGCACGGACGCTGATGTGCAGACCTTGTTGAAGTCTTATATTCCAGAGAGCGATGGCGCCGAGTCAGAGTCTTCTGAAAAAAGGAAGGTATATGTCGTGGGAGGGGATTTCTTCAGTCAAGAAGATTATGACAAGGTTCGCACGAGCGAGGACAATATATTTTCAGCCTATGCCGCCAGGGCGAGGCAGGAAAGGGTTGCCCGGGAGGAGGACAGTGGTGCCGATTTGGGTATTTATACTGAAACATTGGCTGAAATATATGCTTCTCAAGGCTATTATGACCAGGCAATTAAAATATATTCAAAACTAATTTTGGCATATCCGGAAAAAAATACTTACTTTGCAACCCTTATTGAAAAATTGAAAAAAATAAAAGATTAGATAAAATGAACGTATTATTCACTATTCTGGCTGTGCTGGTGCTTATAGCAAGTGTTTTTGTCACTCTTATCGTGCTTCTTCAGAACGGTAAAGGTGGTGGACTCGCCAGCAACTTCGTTGCAGGAAACCAGACTTTCGGAGTTCGTCAGACTGCCGATATTCTCGAAAAGATTACCTGGGGACTGGTTGCCTTTATCTTCGTTGTTTCTATAGTTACAACTTTCACTCTCAACACCGGTTCACGTGAAGTTGACTATACTGAAAAGATGGAAACAGAGGCTCCTGCTCCTGAATTCCCGTCCGCACCAGCAGTTGAAAACTCTGCGGATTCTTCTGCTAACTAATTTCTGCTGCTGACAATTTGTCAGTACGGAAGAATTGGAATATAATTTGACTTATAGCCGTTTGTTCAATGGAGCAGACGGCTATAATGATATGTATCAGGTTGTCATATGCTCCATCAAAAAAAAGGAGATAATGGTATGGCAGAAAACAAATTTGAAAACCTTAGCAGATTTGCAGTGAACCTCAACGAGAGGGCTAGTCAGGGCAAACTTGATCCTGTCATCGGTCGAGATGATGAAATACGAAGAGTGCTGCAGATTCTGAGCAGAAGGACTAAAAACAACCCTATTCTGGTGGGAGAACCAGGAGTGGGAAAGACTGCGATTTCAGAAGGAATTGCACAGAAAATAGTGGACGGTGATGTGCCTGAGAACCTCAAGAGCAAGAAAATCTACTCTTTGGACCTTGGTGCGCTGATTGCCGGAGCAAAATATCAGGGAGAATTCGAGGAAAGACTAAAGGGCGTGGTCAAGGAAGTTGTTGACAGCGACGGTGAAGTCATCCTTTTTATCGATGAAATCCACACTCTAGTGGGTGCTGGAAGGACATCGGGGGCAATGGATGCCTCAAACATCCTTAAGCCAGCTCTTGCAAGAGGTGAACTCAGGACCATAGGTTCGACCACTTTGGATGAGTATCAGAAGTATTTTGAGTCAGACAAGGCGCTTGAGAGACGTTTCCAGATGGTTATGGTGGATGAGCCTTCACCGGCAGCTTCCATCTCAATCCTTAGGGGACTGAAGGAAAGGTATGAGAACCACCACAAAGTCCGTATCGAGGATGATGCCTTGATTGCTGCAGTGGAGTTGTCTCACAGGTACATCACCAACCGTTTCCTTCCGGATAAGGCTATAGACCTTGTGGATGAGGCGGCTTCAAAATTGCGTCTGGAGATGAATTCCGTTCCGGAACCGATTGCAGAACTGGACAGCCGAATAAGGCAGCTTGAGATTGAAAGGGAAGCCATCAAGAGGGAAGGAGTATCCTTGAAGATGGAAAAGATTCAGGAAGAACTGAGGACTCTGAACAAACAGAGAGATGACCTCCGCCAGAAGTGGAACGAGGAAAAGGATATTCTTGCAGGTCTCCAGCAGGCCCGTCAGCAGATTGAGGACTACAAGATAGAGGCTCACAATGCTGAGAGAAGCGGAGACTACGGTCGTGTGGCTGAAATACGATACGGAAAGATGGCTGAGGCTCAGAAGAAGATAGATGAGTTGCAAAAACGTCAGGCCTCAATCGAGGATCCGATTATCACGGAGGCTGTAACTCCTGAGGATATCGCAGAAGTTGTGGCCAAGTGGACCGGAATCCCAGTGAAGAGAATGCTGGAGAGCGAAAAGGAGAAACTCCTTAGGATGGAGGATGAACTTCATAAGAGGGTAGTGGGCCAGAATCAGGCTATTGAGGCCGTTGCAGATGCCGTCAGACGTTCAAGGGCCGGGCTGCAGAATGAGAAGAGGCCGATTGGTTCATTCCTGTTTATGGGTACTACCGGTGTGGGTAAGACCGAGTTGGCAAAGGCCTTGGCTGAATTTCTGTTCAATGATGAGAATATGATGACGCGAATCGATATGAGCGAGTATCAGGAGCGTCACTCCGTGAGCAGGCTTGTTGGTGCGCCTCCAGGATATGTCGGATATGATGAGGGTGGACAATTGACTGAGGCCGTCAGGAGAAAACCATATTCGGTTATCCTTCTGGACGAGATAGAGAAGGCTCATCCCGATGTGTTCAACATCCTGCTTCAGGTTTTGGATGACGGACGTCTGACCGACAATAAGGGCCGTACAGTGGATTTCAAGAACACTATACTTATAATGACTTCCAATGTCGGTGCAGACATCATTCAAGGCTATATGGAAAAACTTCCGGAAGACGCCTCAAGTCGCAGCGCTATGCTTAGGGATTGCAGAAATCAGGTTCTTGAGGTGCTGAAAAGGACGGTTAGACCGGAATTCCTGAACAGGATAGACGAAGTCATAATGTTCGAACCTCTGAGCCAGAAGGACATCAGGGACATTCTGCGGATGCAGATGGAAGACCTTAAGTCCAAGTTGGCGGAGAATGGAGTGAACATAGACTTCACCAGGGAGTTTGAGGACTATATGAGTAGCAAAGGTTATGAGCCTGCATATGGAGCAAGACCTATCAAGAGACTGATGCAGAAGGAGTTGGTAAATATCCTTGCAAAGGCTGTTCTGGATGGTTCTGTCCATAGGGATTCAGACATACTGGTTGATGTGAAAGACGGTCAGATTACCGTCCGTAACAAAAACTAGCATCCAATTTCTTGTAGGATTCTCTCCAAGCCCGCAACCCTGTCCAATGTCCACAGGATGAATCGGATGTCAACACATACGCAGCAGTTGTACTTTGGAACATAGAGGGCGTCGCTTGCGAGCGATTCCTTGTTACCATCGAAGGCGAGCCCTATCAGCTCGCCTTTTGAGTTGAGAACAGGACTACCGGAATTGCCTCCGGTTATATCATTGTCTGTCAGGAAGTTGACATACATCTGACTCTTGTCTGCACCAAAGCCCCACCGTCCCCATTGCGAGGCACTGTACAGAAGGTAAAGCCTGTCGGGGAGGAAGAAATCATAAGATGCCGGATTATATTTCTCCAGAATGCCCCTCGGAGTGGTCTTCCAATCGCATATTACTCCGTCGGACGGTTCCAGAGTGCATACTTTCCCGTACGAGATTCTCATCGTGGAATTAGCATCAGGATACTGCATTTCTCCACGCTCCTGTCTCATTGCGTACAAGCTCCTTTTGTACTCTCCAGTAAGCATTTTGATATTATTCTTGCCTTCAACCTCCTCTTCCTTGGTGTTGAAATCAGTAATCTTTGCACTCATCAGGAAGGAAGCCAGAGGATCCGTCTCTACTTCTTCCTCAGAGACTTTCCCCGCTTCCAGACGGGATATACCTTCTTCGCAGGTAAAGAGACTGCTGTTCCAGAGGTCTTCCGCGAGGGAAGCAAGGTCGCAGCATCCGTTGACATTATCATATTTCTGCATCACTGCTCTTTGGTCGGAAGTCAGAAAAATGCTGTCAACATTTTCAAGATATTCCTTTAAGGCATAGGTCATAAGGTCCTTTTCTACCCTCAGGTCAATTTCAGCATAATCTTTCGCAAGGTTTATAGGAGAACTTCCTCTGGAATAGGCATTGAAGGCTTTTCTTATGATAAGGGAAAGATTGCTTCCTCGCACGAAGGTTTCCCTATAAAGGATTCGATTCCTTTCAATGTCTTGAATATCAGCGTATTTCTGTCTGAGTGTGGCGGGAATGTCCATCCTGTTACCCTTTGTCCGTATCCAGTTGGAAAGTTCGGCGTCCCTCTTTTTTAACTGCTCTGCGACCTTGAATCTGCCAAAGCACAATTGCTCACCATAGCCAAGTTCCTGGATATTGCTCAGGGTGAAGTATTTATCCTGATATTTGAGTCTTACTGATGCATCTGTGTCCATCCACTGTCGGATGATGTCCATTTGATTCTGTCTGATGGAATTGGATACAGGAAGATTCACTTTTTCATTGAACTCAAGTTCAGGAGCGCTTGTGTATCTGTTGGTTCTGCCGGGATAGCCAATTACCATCGTGAAGTCTCCTGGACGGTAGCCGTCCAAAGATATAGTCAGTCTTTTTACAGGGTGGAGAGGAACATTCTCTGGAGAATAGTCTGCAGAAGATCCATCAGGTGCCGTATAAATGCGATACATAGCAAAATCGCATTTGTGCTGGGGCCACTCCCAATTATCTATATCTCCTCCGAAGGCGGCTGAGAAAACGGGAGGGGCAGCAACTAGGCGTATATCTCTATATACTTGATACAGAGCCATATAATATTTCGAGCCGGCCCAATATGAAGAAAGAGAAGCTTCCAGGGAGGTCTCCTTTGAATACTTCTTTTCAAGAAGGAAACTGATTTTGCGCATTCCTATGGGCTTACCTTCTGCCTTGAGGGATGCTGTCAGTTCTTCCACCTCGGATGTTACATCCAGGACTTTTTTGAGGAGATAGATACTTTTGCCCGGTATGTGGACCTCTTCCTCGGAACGCATTGCCCAGAAACCATCTTCCAGATAGTTCTTAGACGGAGTGCTGAGGGAGTGGACATCGCTGAAGGCACAGTGGTGATTGGTTATCACCAGACCTTCATCAGAGATGATACTGCCCGTACATCCGAAATCCAAGGATACTACGGCATCGGCCACTCCGGCTCCAGGCGCATCTGCATCATAGATTTCCCTTCCATCAAGAAGAAGTCCCCTTTCCTGCATTTTCTTCTCCAGAGCGGCATCAATGGCGTGAATCATCCACATCCCTTCGTCTGCACTCATTTGAATCGAGTACAGAACAACCAGCAGAAGTATCGATATTTTTTTCATTGTAAAGATTTATCTATCAAATGGATAACAAGTTCCAGCGGTCTTGAACGACAGTTTTGCAGGTGTTTCCCTTACGTCATCCGGGCTGTATGTGATGGTCCAGGTATCCATTGTCATCAGTTCCCATACCTTATCCGCAGTCATCGGGGATGCAAATCTTACCTGGATTGCAGGCTGGAGAGAATCATTCAACTGCAAATAGATGCCGATGATACCCTCGTGCCTTGAAAGATGGTTGCTCAAGAATGGCATATTGCGGAGTATGATTGGTTTCTCATAATTAGGGTCGGTGATTTCATATATATACTGACTCTTGCCGGCATTTTCCTCAACCCGGCTTTTGAACTCGGCTTTGAAAGGCGAGAACATCCTTCTGATGAATTCCTCCACAGGCATAGATTCTTCGCCATCCTCCATCTTTACAAAATCGTAGTCCACTTCAGTCACCTTGGTACCGCCTCCGTGAATAGGCATTTCAAGTGTTTTCTTCTCGACAATTTCCCTGAACCATTCTGCGTCCAGATTCTCGGAAGGATCCACATATACCCTCACAATCAGAGGACAGGCGAATTCGGTTTCAAGCCCATAGATTTTCTTTCCAGATAGCCTCATTTGCATACCAAGATAGTTGATGTCCATCTTGTCATACATCTTCTCTGTCCTGATAGTCAGAATCTTGACTACTTTGGTCTGGGAAGGGTCTGGAGTCTGGACTCTGAATTTTGCAGGAACATAGATGGCTTCCATCAACTTCTCCGGACTGATTACAGATGGGTCATACAGAACTTCTGCTTCGTGTTTACGCACGAATGTACGGACACCATATACACCCTGGATTTTCTCAAGTCTTGCCTTGAAAGCCATTGAACTGCCATAACATTTGACAGATTTCAGACCTTCCAGACGGGTTGTCTCCAGATGGGTGGAATCTGCAACATTCTCCATATTCCATTTGACATCGATGGTCGGAAGTTCCACCTTGGTCCCGGCCCACATTCCAAATGCTACCAGTACGACAGTGAGAATGGCTGGGACGAAACTCCAGGCCTTTCCCCTGAAACGCCGGTTGATTCCAATCCTAAGAGAACCGGTGGAACAAGCTGCAACACAGTCACCGCAAAGGGTACAATCGACTGAATTGACCTTGTCATTGCTGAGGGAACGGATGTCGATGTGGTGTGGACATTTCTTGACGCAAAGTCCGCATTTGTTGCAGAGTCCCGGATCTTTGGTAACGTGGAGCAATTGCGCGCGGGGCTTGGCGTGGAAAATCTCCAGAAGGTAGCCGAGCAGGCAGAAAAGGCCCAGAAGGACTGCCCACGGGATGTTCGCTCCTAGGACATCCGCCACATAGTAGAGTCCGAAGAGCACACCCATCCACAACCAGAACTTAAGGGAGTTGGATATTGCACCCAGAGGGCAGAGATACCTGCACCAGAACATATCTATGACCAGACTGCCAAGGACAACGAGCACAAGGGCTGTAATTGACATCCACAAGGTAATTTCTCCTTTGAAGCCGGTCGCCACGGCATAATACGGGTCCAGATTCTTGCAGAAAAGTTCACTCGCAGAAACGGTGTTGTAGAATATCCAG
This sequence comes from uncultured Bacteroidales bacterium, assembly GCA_945870315.1. Classification (GTDB taxonomy): domain Bacteria; phylum Bacteroidota; class Bacteroidia; order Bacteroidales; family UBA932; genus Cryptobacteroides. The sequence goes on along the minus strand of CAMBRR010000018.1, from coordinate 14,735 downwards.
AAAAGGAGGAGATATTTGAATATCCTCAAAATCTTGTCAACAACGCTTCCGTTTCCGACCTTGATGCTTTTGAGATGGATGGCATTGCGCAGTTTCATCATTATTTCCTGAACCGAACCCACAGGGCAAAGGTATCCGCAGAAGAGCTTGCTGAAAAGGATGACAGCACCTGCCAGAACCAGTCCCATCATCACCTGGACTGAGGACATTGAGCACGGCAGGCTGCTGTTTGCAAGGTAGGTTGCAAGTGCCTGAAGTCCTCCGAACGGGCAGAATCTTTCTGGATCAGCTTTTTCTGCAAATTCAACAATGCCGGAAATTGCGATGACCAGGGCCAGAAGCACTCCCCATTGAAGGAGGTACTTCGGCCAGTTTTTTCTGATGAGGTTATCTTTTGACATAATGCTATGTTATATTTATTCGTCTTTGATGCAACGGAGAGGACACGCACCGCTGTTGTGAGGCAGGTTAGCTATGGACATCCTTCCGAGTGGATAAGCGGAGAGGGTGAAGGTTGTCATAAGCGCTCCGTAGTTGTATTTGACGGTAGAAGTTGCGCTTCTGCTTAGTGCTGATGATGTCATAAGGTAGTTGAGAGCTATGTTGCCGAAGTACTGCTCTACCGTGCTGTTCTTGCTTGAGATGACCAAGGTCTGATACTTTGATGAATTTATCATTCCAGAAAAAGAGAAGTTGAATCCGGCCTCATTGAATTTTGCAATGGTGGAGTATTTGACCGAGGCATCCCATAAATAGGCATTTTCATCGGTCTGTGCCGCAGTTTCTCCAAGCACCTCGCTCTTGTTGGAATAACCGCACAGACTGAAATATTCTGCCCGTGTAGGTATGTGCCAGCCCTTTGGACAGATTCCCCGGACTCCCTCAAAGGACGAGAAATTTTCGTCATTGAGAGTGACTCCGCCCAATGCTGTCTCGATGCTGTACAGGTAACCTTTGGCCTGTATGGATTCGTTGTCTGTCAAGACAGTGGCAGTTGTGCCGTCAGAGGAATACGGGTAGAAAACTTTTCCGCTGGTTGGATCGGATGAAACAGTTATTCCTGCAGGAACATATGCGAGGTTGGACGCCATCCACTTCCTTCCGTTGATGGTCACTGTATTGTAACGGATTCCATCATAGATGAAATAACCCTCATATTCCTCGAATGGGACCTCATAATCACCGGAATCGAGACTTCCTCCGTCAATCCAATTCTCAATTTCCCCGGAAATCTGAGTGGTTATTTCCTCTGCCGATACAGTTGCCGTTATCGTATAAGCGTAACCTGGTTTCAGGCTGGCATTGCTGATGCCTGAGAGTATTGTGCTTCCGTTCTTGACTTTGACAGAAAGGCCGAAGTCTGAAAGGTCTTGTGGGATGACGACTGCACAATAGAGTTTGCCCGGGGTGATTACTTCAGCCTTTATGTCTGACAGTCCTGCGGATTTGTCCGCCGTCACGGTAAGATTACCCTCGGTGTCGAGAGAAAGATTAGCCGTTGCAATTATGTTTTTAATCTTTACTTCTTCAATTTCCGCATCAAATTCAGATTTTATGACGAGGTTGATCTGAGAGAATTGATGACGGAACTTTGCCATTACAGCATTGGAAGATGGATAAACCCCTTTTTCGACGGCAAAAAGAAAGTCAGATGCTTCTGAGCCATTGCTCTGGTCCGAGCTGACTGTGAAGGTGGAAGGAAATCCGGCTTCGTCATAAGGATACCAAGCGGTCAATGTACAGGAGGAGGCCCCATCCTTGTACCATTTCAAGTCTCCCGTGAAAAAGGTTCCGTCGTAGGTCATCTTTGCATTTTCTGCATATGTGCTTCCATCTGACTCCATAGTGACCCTTACTCCGATATTGTCATTTTCACGGAAATTCAGTGACAGAGCCCTAGTGATGATTGGCGTAAGCTTCACCTGCGCATCAGGTGTGGTTTTTTCAACCTTGTTGCAGGAAAACAGAATAAGAAGACCTGCAATAAAAAGTGTAAGATAAGATTTATTCATAATTTAAAAATTATATCCAATTGAAAATTCTCCGTGGAAGCGATTTGGCCCCTCAAGGGCGCTTATGCCGAAGGCACGGACATATCCTGCATCCACCTTCAGGTACATTCCCCTCCAAATTCTGCACTTGGCATCAATCCCTGCCTTCAGGCGCGGGGCCCGAATCCATTCCACCTCCTTTTCATCCCATTGGGTAAGGCGAAATGGCTCACCGACCACTCCGCTGTCCTCGGCACTTTGGCGCTGAGTCTCCTTGACGCTTCCCCTGCGACATCCCAACAGCACTCCAAGGTCGAAGCGCTTCAGTGTTCTGATATAATGTACTTCAATCGTTGTGAACTCTGTAAAGCGTTCTGTTACAAAAGGATACATTACAAATGAGCTGGTTGCCCTGAATTCTTCAGACAATTCGGCACTGATGTGATTGGAACCGTCATCGAAGACATAAGATGCTGTCATTCCCACATTATCATAATGTAAAATAGGAATTGAAGCTACTTTCTTGTAGTATGTAATACCTCCATCTGTATATTTGTCAAGTACATTTTCATTATTGTCAAGCCCCTTCCAGTCAGCCCTAAAGCGGATGGAATGAGATTCTCCCGGAGAGCAGACGGTACCACCAAGGTCCAACTTCAGGTTATGGGACGGGAAACGGAACCAAACCTGCTGTTTCTCTCCAGCCAAGCCAACGGCATAACTATAGTCCAGAGACGAATATAGCTGTTTTTTTTGAAACTGAAAGCCTGCTCCGTAAATCATCTCCCTTATCGGAAATCCGGTGGAACCGGCATCTGCAAGATGGACTCCGCTTCCGTCCCATATTTCGAGTCTTCCGAACATCAAACCCTTGTCCAAAAAAGCATCGAAGGTCTCCTTGCTTCCTATTTGATTGGCAACAGGAGTGTCGGAATTCTTTCCTATTCTCAGATTTGCTCCTACAGAAATGTCTCCGTCGTGCCAGACAAAACCGGGTGAAAAGTTCAGGTCTAGGAAATAATTGCTGTGTCTGAGGTCTTTACGCTTGGAGTAGTTTGCCGATGTGAAATCAATTCCGGCACCGATTCTCCAATGGGTCGAAATGTCAGCAGAGATGGCACCGGTGAAGGAATAGGTCTGCCTGTTTTTCTTTCCTGGTGTGAATTCGAGTACATCCACCGGATAATATCCCGGGCGGACCATCATTGATCCGCACATTTGGTTTCCTTGCATCTGATCGAATGCGAAGGACCCTGCAAGCGAAATGTCCTTGAAATGAACCAAGGCGTGGGTGCGAGCTCCTGCATTCCACGAAAGGGGCGCTTCCCAAGTTTGATGGAATCCGCCGGTGGAGATGCTGGAATATAATTCGGCGGAAGCTGTTCTGGAGACGGAAGTATCTTGCCGTATGAGAGCAGGATTGGATGAATCCAGCCAAAAATCGGAGGGATTCTGGGCCAGAAGCCTTGCTGATGCCATTACGAGAATGGCTGATATTAAGACAGTCCTATTCACGTAATGATTGTTTTTCAAGTTCAACAAAGTCAACTGATGAGTTGTTGGTGTCCATCAGTATTTCGAATCCTTCGGACGCGCTGGCCTCCTCGTCTTTTATTCTTGACAGGACGTGGCCATTGAATGTGGATGAAAGTGTAGCATAGCCTGCATCCAGTTTGTCAGAGAGGCGTTTAAGATTGCCCGATGAGGAACCATCGAAGACCTCCACGGCATCAATTACCCACTCCGGAGGGCAGGCAAGTACCTTGGAGCCGCTAGTGGATCCCGGAATTGGGATTATGGCGCCTTCGGAGAGGATGAATTCCTCCATTGCAAGGCCTTTCGCCCGATAGAGAATGGCGGTCGGAGATGAGAGAGAAATCAACGTGGAATTGATGCCTGGATTGGTCTTTACCAGGCATTTGAGGATTCTCTCTTGTCTGATGGCTGGTCCGGGAACCGGGTTGAAGGTCTTGTTCGGGAACAGATTGGCATCATACATTACAAAATAATCCTCATTGTTGAGATTTACAGACAGAGGATATGTGGCTGCATGGTCGATTGCACCCCGGATGCAGAGGACGGCGTCTTTTCCCGGTTCCAGTGGAAATGTTTTCCCATCGCCTCCAATCTGCCATACAGCATCTGCTATGGGCACGAAATCAGGTAATGAAGTCTCTCCGTCGGTCCCTTTCACCAGGAAGGGATTTGGTGCCGTGGCATTGTATGGATACATAGTTCCAAAACAAAGACTGTCAAGGTATTGCACATCAATGCCATTGTTGTGGATAATGACGTATTGGTCTGACTGGTATGTGCCTTCAGCCGGACTTTTGCGACATCCTCCGGAATAGATTTCCTTTATGACAAGGATTCCGGCTTGGGAGTGTTTCAGGATTAGGTCCACGGATGACGCTTCCCCATTCACCACAAACCTATCAATCACAGCATTGAACACGTTGCCGTCAACACGGTCGCTGACACTCAGGCGGTAGAGCCCTCTCGGAATGCGAAATACCGCCAGGCCCAGAGCAGACGTATGTTTGATATATGTATATCCGGAATTGACATTTTCAACCTTGACACCCACACCTTCTCGGCAATATTCCGCATATTCGTCAGGCCACCTGATACACAGGGAGATGTCCTCAAGCACGGATGCATATGGGTTGTTTCCGGTTGAGGTACAAGCCCAGGCCAGGACTGAAATCAGGCATATGTGAATATATCTTTTCATAATATCTTCAGAATTTCAAACGACAGGTCAGTCCATAATAGAATGCAGGGGTAAAGATGGCTCCTACTCCAGTTGCTTTGGATATTACATAGGGCCTGGAATTGGTGAAATTGTTGGCAAAGAAGGATATGCTGACGTGTTTGCCTATTTCCTTTGTGATGCTCAGGTTGGCACAGCAGTAAAACCCATATCCATCCCGGTCGAAGGAGTAGATATTGGAGGATGTCAGCAACAGATCGTGGAACCTTGGGTCAGACTTGAGCTCATCTGTGAATGGCTGAACAAGTCCGGTCTCGACATCCATATATTCCACCGGCCAGAGTTCCATATAGCCGGATTCATTGCGTTTGGCTCCAGGGGCGGCGATATTGCGTGAACGTGTCAGAATCGACATTTCAAGGCGGCAGGTTACGATAAGCCGGGCCCGCGGAATGTGGGTGATTGCTGTGACATTAGCGTCCAGGTTGTGGGTTATCTTCCCGCAAATCAATGAATTGTCCTTGTCTCCATTAGGGTAGTATCCTACAAATTCATATGACCTTCCTGTCTCCACCGGGCTTCCGTCGGAACTTATTCCGGAGTGGCTTCCCCCTCGATAGAATCCCGAAATGGATTCATCCTTGAGCTTTGTCCAGGTATATGATGCATCTACCCTGAATGAAGTCCTTATCGGTCTTATTTCAGGGAAATCAACAGTAAGTTCGGCTCCCGAGCGATACATCGGCTCCCCATTCTTCTGCATCGTATTCTTGATGAAGGTCTTGTCCTGAGTCTTCGATGCCATCGGTGTCCAGAATTCATCCTCGCTGTTCTTTATAAAAACCTCACCGGTACGGTTGTCTACTGTTATGAGAGCATTCTCTGAGGCGGAAAATCCCTCCGGCTTGGTCCATTGGGTGTAGGTAAAAGGAGTGTAGGCGTAACTGATTCTATATGGGTTCTTTGTGATGTTGTAGAATCCGACAAGGGTTACGGAGAAGCCGCTGTAGTTCATCTCCAGTCCAATCTCTGAGTTGTTGTTGCGCTGCCAGCGAAGATTCGGATTGAACATCATCGTGTAGGGGAGAGTATAATAGACATATGAGGACTTGTCTGCATATGATATCTGGAAGGTCTCCTTGTCCCAATATTCCTGTTTCGGGTACAGGATGAAGAAGGAAGGCAATTTTTCGGTGATGCCCCATCCTCCTCTCAGGGCCCAGTGCTCGTTGAAATCCCAGCGGGCGTTCAAGCGTGGAGATAGGGTATTCGTGTGCTTGTAGTCGCTGCCCTGGATGAAAACGTTCTCGAATCTCAGTCCGGCTGAAATCTCAAGCGATGTTCTTCCGACGGGAAGTTTCAGCCGTTCTTCAGCATAAATCGAGAAATTATGCATAAATGGATATTGACTGAAGGAGCGAGGCCTGAAACCGTCATCTGCAAGTTTAGGATCCAGATAGTATTCTCCCTGTCCGACATTGCCGTTGGCCTTCCACTGGAGACCAGCCTTGAACTTACTGTCCAAACCCCTTACTTTTTTAGTCCATTCGTATTTAAGGTCTGCTGACAGGTCAAGTTCCTTTGAATCAACCATATAGTCGGAAAACCAGTTCAGCGGCAACTGATCGGCAAGATAATATCCCTGCTCCTTGGAGTGGACAGCTGGCTTTGACGACGCATAGTCATTGTATTTGTGGGTTCTTGAAAGATTGTCATTGAAGTTGATATTTGCGTTCAACTTCAGGTTGGTAATCCAGGGCTTGTTAATAAGCCAGGTCAATGAAACATTGCCTCGGAAAGAATTGTCCCTGACCTTCGAGTATGCTCCGGAATATGCGTCAGGGTCATCCTTTGAGTTCATTCCTCCTATATTGCCTGCAAAACCGGCTTCAAATCGAAGTTTTTTGAAAAAGGTATTGCTATAGTTAAGAGTAAGTCCCCTTCTCGTATATGATTCATATGGACTTATGAGCTGCTTGGTGGCCCTTGCCCACTCAAGGCTTGCGTTGAGGATTCCTCTTTCCTTTCCGAGGTCGAATCCTTTAGAGGCTGACAGCTGCCAGGTCCTCGGATTGACGGAAACGCTTATGTTGTAAGGACTTCTGCCTCTTTTGGTCTTGATTTTCACCATTCCGCTGTTCAGGTCTCCATATTCTGCAGAAGGAACACCTGTGATGACCTCGATATCTTCAATATTCTCTACAGACAAGTTTCTGGTGTCGATCCCTCCCATTTCGGAAAGTCCGGCATTGTTACCAAGCCTCACTCCGTCAACTTCCAGGGCTGTTCCAAATGCGGCATTTCCCTCAGAGGAACCTCCGGACCTGAGTGAAAGGACTTTGGATGCAGTCAGGTCCGGATTTACTGTCTTTCCTCCAGGAAGCAGTGCAGCCATATCCGACATATTGGACATCTGGAGATGGTTTAAAGCTTCCCTTGATATGATATGGGAAGTACTCATCCCGTCCTTTGGCCTTTGTGCCGTCACAACGACCTCCTCTATGGCCAGGGAACTGATGGACATCTTGATTTCCAATTCTTCGACCTTGTCCCTCGACTCAACTTCAATGGTGGTGTCTACATAACCCAGACAGACGGCCTTCAGGATATATTTCCCTTCCTGAACATTATCAAACGAAAAACTTCCGTCCGATCCGCTCGTTGCCCAGAGATAATCTTCACCCAGACTGAGTACGACTCCTACCAGAGGTTCTCCGCTTTCCGCATCCTTGACCTTTCCATATATATGACCCACCCCCTCTCTTGCAAAAGACAGGAGAGGGAGCAGTATCAGTATAGATATGACCAAGGCTTTGCGCATTTCCTCAAATGGATTAGTCCTTTATGCAGCGTACGTGTGCGCCAAAGGTGATATTCTGGTAGCCAACTACGATAGTTGAAGATGCGGCGACGTTGGAAATCATCAGCGAGTAAACCTGTGTGGCACTTCTGCCTGTGCTCGTGAAGGAGTAGTCCATCGAGTTCATTCCACGATATTCTTCAACTCCTGCTATGTTTAGAATCCTGTTTGCATAACTTGCTCCGTTGTTGACATAGCCATATGGAAGGAAACCGATACCGTCTGCATTGATTTCCAGGATGTTGCATCGTGCGTCCGTTGAATTGTAATAAGGAGCTGATTCATCGGTAAGAGTTTTGTCGTTGCATTTTCCGACTAATGCGATAGCTTCCTTGCAGGTAGGGATATGCCATCCTTCAGGGCAGATGCCCCTGGTCTCGTCCAAGTCCTGATTAAGGGCGAAGGTATATCCTTCAGGTTTGTTGAAGGCTACCTGATATGAATAGAAATATCCCTGTGCCTTGATGATTTCGGCATCGGTGGATGCTTCCACATCTTTGTCTGCCTTGGTTACGACAGGATACCAGATACCGGTATTGGTACTGAAATCGGCAGCAGATACGCTCATTCCGTCAGGAATATATCTGAGGTTTTCTGCTGTCCAGATGCGCCCATCCTTCATTTTTACTACCTTGTATTCTTCTCCGCCCAGGATGAAAGTCGCTTTTTCCTTTTTGATATTGAAGAAGGATGATATTATTTCGTCCTTAGTGACTGTGTTGGTAACAAGGAGAGCTCCTGAGTTGGCAGTAATTTCCTTAACAGGGACAGTTACAATAATTTCTCCTTTATCGCCTTTCCTGATTCCGGATACGGATGCGGACTCGCCTGTGAGCGCTTTGGTCTTCAATTGGTTCATAGTCAGCTTAGCTGCATAGGTGCCTTTTTCAAAGCCGGTCAGGAGGCTTTCGGCAGCTTCAGTTGGCAGGACTACGAATGAAATGTCCTGTGTGTCCTCATCCGTAACATAGTCGGCGTGGAGACTTCCGTCCGCATAGTCAGGGACGAAACTTATTGAAGAAATGTTGACTGTGTAAATCGGGAGGACATATGTTCTGTCTCCAGTCAGCTTGATTATGAGGGTGTTGCCATCAACATATACATCGGTGAAGAATGCATCGCCATCTTTGCCGTCAGCCCCCGGTGCGCCTGGTGCTCCGTCTGCACCGTCTTTACCGTCTGCTCCCGGCGCGCCATCTGCACCATCTTTACCGTCTGCGCCTGGTGCACCCGTGTCACCCTTATCTCCCTTTTCTCCGTTTTTGATGGTGGCTTGGGTGTCATTGGAGAAAGATATGATATATCCATCTTCAATGGCCTCAACGCTGGTTACAGTGACAGCCGATTTGACAGCATCGTCCAATACCTTGAGGTTGCCAGTCAAAGCCTCAACGTCAGCTTCAACCTTGTCCAGACGAGAACTCAACTCGTCAATTTCTGAGCAGGATGCAATAAGAAGTGCGGCTCCTGCTGCCAAGATTGTCAAATTTCTTTTCATAATTTTGGGGATTATTTGTTATACTTCATTTGTCAATAGAACTACTGAATCAGGCTGCAAATATATACTTTCAATCCATTTTGCACAATCACCATTTTTGGGTATTTTGGTAATCCTCAAATAATAACCTGCATCATCTTTGAAATATGGTAATTATTTGTTTCCTTTGTCGCAAATATAATTTTTTTTTTTGACAATATGAGGAGGAGTAAGATTTTGTGCGTGCTGATGCTGGCGGTGTCTTGTACCCGCATAGGTATCACAGATGAGGACGATAGCTCGAGGAGAAGTCAAAAAGAAACAGAAATCACCGTCAGGTTCCGTGATGGTGGTGACATTTCCTCAAAGTCCAGCTTTTCAAACACTTCAAGCGAAGTGTCAACTCTTAATCTCTGGGTGTTCAGAGATGGTTTGTTGTGGGATCATTGCTTTTCAGAGAGTCCCGGTGAGGTGACGGTAAAATTGATGGGAGGCAGTGAGTATTCTTTTTATGCCCTGGCTAATATCAGTGAAGACTTGGGTGAATTTTCGGATGAAGTGAGCCTTGCCCATTTGTCGCTTTCAATGGATTTGCTCAATGCCGGAATGGATGCAACGGGTTCGTTTCCTATGGCCGGGCAGGTATCCTTGTCCTTTCAGAAAGCTCAGGAAGGGGTTACTGTGCCGCTTTTAAGGCTGTTTTCAAAAATTATTTTCAGATTTGCTCCCGATGAGCAACTTTCTGCTCAGAATCCTCGGATAACTGCAGTTCGGCTTCGAAATTCAGCTTCTGAAGTGACGCCGTTCCTGGATTCTTCCTGTGCTGGGACAGTGTCGGATTCCGATGCGGATAAGGCTTCGGCTTCGGACCTGACAACCATAAACTCGGGTGGTCCGGTAGAATTCTATTGTCTGGAGAATTGTTGCGGGAAGAATTCCGAATCCGATTCGAAGAAAAAGACACCCCAGAATGCTCCTTATGGACAACCTACTTATGTGGAGGTGAAGATGTCGCTGGATGGAAGTCAGGTGAGCGGAAATGTCACCTACCGTTTCTGTCCCGGAGAGGATAATTATTCCGATTACAATCTTGTCCGCGACCGGATTTATGACCTCACTCTGGTAGGGCTTTTTGACAGCATATCTTCCGGAGAAGATTACTGGAAACTTGACAGCAGCGGCGCGGTCAACAATGACGGTGGCCTTATCCGGCTTTATGTGGGAGAATTTTATAAGTTTGAATTGTCGGAAGGGGAGTGCCTGGAAGTTTTCGATGAATCAATGGGAAGATGGCAGAATTTTGTCAACTATGAAGACTATGAAGATTATAGTTATACCTTTGATAACGGAATCTGCCTTACCACAACTTATTGGACAGTTGATGGAATTGACTGTAATTCAACTGCTTATGTCTACTCTACGGCCTCTTTTGGCTCGTCCAAGGCAAAAGTCAGGAAGGTCCTGCAGAGTGGAGACATGGAGGTCTATGTTTTTGCCCCTCCTGTTAAAGCGTCGTATTTCACTGAGATTTCAGATGTCCTTGTTTGTGAAGACGGCTATGGGAACGATTCTTTTGTCGTAGATGTGTCCGGGTCTCTCGGACAGAAGTCAGCCGGACTGTTTGCAATACCTGACGGATATGAATATGCTGATATACCATATTCGCGAACGGGGACGGATTCTTACAGATATTTTAATCAGACTTCCTGTACCCTTCCCGCCCATTTGCTCCAAGAGTGGAAACTTTCATTCGATACCACTGCTCAGATTAATTCTGCACTTAAAAAATCTAAACAATGGAGTCTTTTCAAAGCATTGTATATCAGTGGATTTGAATCTTCTTGCGGGGAATTGACCTCGGATATGGGATGTTATTTCGACTGTTTGAACAATCCGTCTCTACCTAGACTGGTCTTTTATGGCCTTCAGGAGGGGAGCGGGGATATCCTCCTTGAAAACAACGTTTTCTCCCAGAATGTGGGTTATCAAGTCGCAAAGGCATTCCCAAATCAGGGTTTTCTCGGGGAGGTCTTCAACTATAATCTCGCTCCTAACAGCCTTGCTGGCACTGACGGCTTTTCTCTGCCTTCCGGTATTTCGTCCAAGGCGAAGTGGACAATAGATGGGAATGAAGGCTGTATGTCAGTATCTTCAACAGCCGTGAAATTCAATTTCAGGGATACCAGATATGCATCCACACCTCCCGCTTCCGGGCATTATATGATTGAGGGGAGTGTCACCAATCCGTTTTCTTCAGAGGTCAAGTCCGGGTCATATACATTTGACGTGATTCTCTATCTTCCTCTAATGGCAAGCGTCAAGGTTGTGGATAGCGCCTATTCGTCTTCTTCCATAGAGACTGTTCCAGCTGTGGGTTCAGTTCGTTATTATCACGACTCGGAAGATATGTGGCTAGATATCCTTTCTCGAATATTCAACCAAACAGTCGGCTTCAAGGTTACTATGTCTTTGAGCAGCAACCAGATATCTGCTTATAGTGAAAATTGGCCAATGGCTTTAACCGTTCCGTATGCGGTTGATGTCTCAAGCTATACGCCTTCCTGGCTTGCTTCCTATGCTCCTGTCCACCTGGATTCTTTCCAGGATGTATTAGGGAAAAGTCTGAAGGAGTTGAATATCTACCCGTCTGCGTCCTCTTCCATAAAGACAGTGCTGGAATCCATTTCTTCTCCAGTATATGCTAAAGTAGTGATTATGAATAATGTAAATACAAATATAACACCCGTAGTCAATACCTATGGCCAGGGACAGTATATCTACGAGTGTCTTTGGGGACAAATCAGCCAGTGATGCCTGTCAGCTAGTGATGTCTGTCAGGCGATGATGTTTGTCAGGCGGACGAAGTCTTCAACGCTGAGCCTTTCCGGTCTGAGGTCGAAAATCGGGTCGGAAAGGTATTCAGCCTTCTCCTTGACCAGCGGCTTGAGTGAGTTGCGCAGGGTTTTGCGTCTTTGATTGAATCCTGTCTTGACAACTGCCTTGAACAGGCTTTCGTCGCAACCGAGTTCGGTGCGTGAGTTTCTCTTAAGGCGTATTACTGCTGATTTTACTTTCGGTGGGGGATTGAATGCGCCTTCCCCGACTGTAAACAGGTATTCGATGTCATACCACGCCTGAAGCAGGACAGACAGAATGCCGTAGGTCTTGGTGCCCGGTTTCTCCGCGATTCTTTCGGCAACTTCCTTCTGGATCATACAGACAACCTGTGGAATCTGCTGGCGGTATTCCAGAATCTTGAAAAAAATTTGTGAAGAAATATTGTAAGGGAAATTGCCAATGACACAGAATTGACCGCTGAAAAACTTTTCGAGAGGCAGTTTAAGAAAGTCTGCCTCCAGAAGCCTTCCGTTGGCTTTTGGAAAATGAGTGAGGAGGTAATTGACAGATTCTGTGTCAATTTCCACCATTTTCAGATCAATGTCCTTTCTCTCCAGAAGGTATTGCGACAAAACCCCCATTCCCGGTCCTATCTCCAGGGTGGGGGCTACAGTCGATTCTTCCGTTTCCAATGCATCCGCTATCTTCTGAGCAATGGACAGGTCCGTAAGAAAATGTTGTCCAAGGGCTTTCTTTGCTCTTACTTCCATTTTTGTGGACGGGCCTTTAGATGAATGTTTCGAATTCTTTGAGGAAACGCATATCGTTTTCAAAATAGTTGCGCAGGTCTTTTACTTGCCATTTCAGCATTGCGATACGCTCTACGCCCATTCCGAATGCAAATCCGCTATATTTCTTGCTGTCGATTCCGGAGGCTTCCAGCACATTAGGATCCACCATTCCGCATCCCATTATTTCCAGCCAGCCGGTACCTTTGCATATATTGCAACCCTTGCCGTGACAGATGTTGCAGCTGACGTCAATCTCTGCAGACGGCTCTGTGAATGGGAAATATGATGGCCTCATACGAATTTGTGTCTGAGGACCGAACATTTCTCTGGCAAACAGGAGGATTGCTTGCTTCATATCTGCGAATGTTACACCTTCATCGATATACAATCCTTCTACCTGATGGAAGATACAGTGGGCTCTGGCTGAGATGGCTTCATTGCGGAAAACCCTTCCCGGGCAAACGATGCGAATAGGGAGAGGCATTTTTTCCATAGCCCTGACCTGTACGCTGGACGTGTGTGTCCTTAGAAGGACCGGATTGTCGCTTGCTGAAATGAAGAATGTATCCTGCATTTCTCTTGCAGGGTGTTCCGGTGGAAAGTTCAAGGCTTCGAATACGTGCCAATCATCTTCAATCTCAGGGCCTTCCGCAACATCATAACCGAACTTGCGGAAAATATTCACGATTTCTTCCCTTACAATTGAAACAGGATGGCGTGAACCAATAGCTACCGGGTCACCTGGCATTGTGCTGTCAAATGAGGAATCGCCGGCTGAAGCGCTTTCCTGGACGGATGCCCTCAGTTCTTCTATCTTTGCGACAGCTGTATTCTTCAAAATATTCAGCTTCTGACCGAATTCTCTTTTCATTTCCGGCGCTACGCTGCGGAAGTCTTCGAACAATTTCGTGATTTCGCCTTTCTTGCCAAGAAGTCTTACGCGAGCTTCTTCAATTTCCTGCTCTTTCCGGCATTTCAGACTTTCTATTTCGGCCATCAGGGCCTCTATTCTTTCCTTCATATTCAATATTTTTTCAGTCGAACCTGCAAAAGTAATAAAAAATCCGTGATGTTGTCCATTATTCTTCAGCAGGATAGCCGATTGCAATTGCGCAATAGATTCTCAGGCCGTCTTTTACGCCAAGCAGTTCTCTGACATATTCTTCAGCATATGGTCCTTCCGGATGGGCCTTGTAGCGTGGTCTGCCGTTGATGTGAACCCAGCAACTTCCCAATTCGGCTGCAGTTACCGCCAGTTGGATAAATGTGGCGCTGATTGCACAGTTGTCCACCCATAAATCGGTTTTGGACTCATCTCCCAAAACTACAATCACCGCTTTGGCGCCTTTCATAAATCCGGATCCTGATTCTCTCATTTGTGACAATGCTTCAATTGTATCCTTGTCTTCGATGATGAGGAATTCGGAGCTCTTGCTGCCGCGTGACGACGGGGCTGTCCTGGCGATTGCCACTATGGCATCCAGCATATCCCTTTCAACCGGAGTATCGGAGAATTTCCTGACACTCTTTCTCTTGCTTATTACTTCAGTAAAATCCATATGATTCTGTGTTTATTTCCCTGATTGTGAGCGCCTTTTGGCCCTTGCTTTCTGTTGTCTTGCGGCTCCGCTTTTAAGGTATGCCGCCCATTGTTCTTTTGTAAAGATTCTCTGGTAGGTTGAGTCAATCTTCTCCATCCATTTGTCCTGCACACTTTGGTACAGAGATGAATTGCCCACCTTGGCGGCGGACATTTTCTCAAATTCAGCAACCATTGCCGGGAACGATGCCTTGAGGGTGGAATCCACATAGAAGACCTGCCAGTCTTCGAGGTTCAGCAGCCTCTGCAGCCTGTCTGCCTCTTCTTCGGCCTGCTCGTAGATGTCCTTTGGCTTTTCTTGTTGTTGGGAAAATGCGTTGAAGGATGGCACAATCATAAAGGCAACCATCAGGCACAGAAAAGCTTTGTACATATCTCTGTTGTTCATTTCGATAAAATTTCACCAAAATGCAAAAGTAACCAAATTGATGAAAATTAGAAAGATTTTATGTATGTTTGTCATTC